>NZ_VOBM01000001.1:0-261138 GCF_008370005.1 Pseudomonas sp. ANT_J28 | reverse complement strand
AAGCAGCGCGACTAGAGGAAAGAACCATGAATTAAGGACAGGAAAGGCCTGTTTTTCGACCGACTCATGATTTTTTGAACCTCAAGCAGAGAGGGCATGAAAAATCGGTGGGTACTTCAGACCTTCCCTAGCGATGAGCCAGGCTCCAGGGAGATGAAAACACCTTCCAGATTGACTTCCTTGGAGTCACTGTAGTCTTGCGCGCGACGCTTTAATTTGCTGAGAAGCTCCAGGCGTTCGATATTATCATCTCGACTGTTGTGATCTTGGGGTGGGATATAAGCTGAAGGTCTTGATAAATGTCTTTGAGAGGTATTGTCTGTGTTTCTAGTGGTCATGGTAAATCCATTTATTTTCTACGCGGTATGTTTGACGTATCCTCTTTTAATGTTTGAATGATGACAAGTGGGTGTATGTAAGTGCGTGTTGCACTTGTTGGAAAATAATGACGGCTTTAGTTGGCTGCTGTGTTGTTCGGATGCAAATTCCACTTTGCTATAGCTGGCAAGAAGTCAGGTGATATATTACAGTTTGAAATAATGCTTTTGACTCGAGAACAATCAAGGAAACACGACAACCCCACAGAGCAAAAGGGTTGAGATTGTCGTGTCTTGATTTACTGACTCAGGGCGGCGGGTAGCGTTCTGCAAAACGCCTCATCGGCGGGTGGCGCCTGATTCGGATACGTATCCGGAAGAACCTTGACCATCGTCGTCTCGACAACGCCGTCTTCGTACTCAGCTTCGAAGAACTCTGCGGCCCAACCCACCTTGGGAGCACGGAGAGTCGCCTGGACGTCCATTGCGACCGGTAATGGTTTTGCGGTGTAGCGCACGCCGCAGTTGTACCGGAAGTCCCGGGCCTTCGGGTTGAGCGCTGTCCACTGAGTCGTCCTGATCGGCATTTCGGACAAGGTCAGGTGCAACTTGGTCGATGTGGCGTCCAGGCGCTGTTCCTGTGTCTTTAACCTCGGTGCGGTATTGCCGGTCTGCCTCCGCTTGATATAAGGAATCAGGTTCGCTTCAACAAACGCCCGCACATCGTGGGCGGAATTGGGAATGACCCGAAGTGTATTGTCACCCGGCAGGTCCGCAAGATACTGGCGTGAGGCATCCGGGATGAAGAAGTCATCGCCACTGGCGTTGACGATGTATTTCGGGATCTTCAAGCGGTCGGTGTAGCCGGACAGATTCCGATAGGTCATCGGATCTTCGACCTGCATCAGCTTTTTGAACGGCTCGGTCTTGCGCTGGGCGATCACACCTTGCGAGTAGTAGTCGATGTACGCCAGTGGCCAGTTACCGCCGTAGGCCAGAAACGTCTGGTCGAACACTTTGTCCGTGTTCAAGACGTCGATGACAAACGGCACGATGCTATCGACGCGTGAGTCCGCAAGGGCGGACAGCCATACCGCCCAGCCGCGTTTCGACGCGCCGGTGGCAAGAAAACTCACCACCTGACCTGGCTGCGTTTCCTTTTGCGCCAGGTCCATGGCTTTGACCAGCGCTTCCATCATCGGCACATGCAGCGACATAAAGGGCTGTTGTTCCGGGGTCTGCATAAACAGCTTCCAGCTGTGGGCAACGCTGCCATCTTCTGTACGCGGCACACCGTCATCGCTGTAGGTCAAATACTGGTTGGGGACATTGCTGACAGCCACGACGATCAAACCGGTTTGCCGGGCAATGTTGAGCAGTGTTTGCTGAGAAAAGTTGTTGGGTGCTCCCGGAGACTCACCGGGCAAAGGCTTGTTGACGCCGTCGTTGGCGACCAGCACGGCACGCGTACCCTTGACGTTGTCGGGAATGTACAGGTCGACTCCATGGGTCCAGGCTGCCGGGTCGACTTGACCGCCCTGGCCCCAGGACTGTGACGTCAGCTCGAAGCGCCGGATGTTGACGCCGGGCTGTTGCTCTTGTCCCTTACTGATGTAGCGCAGCGGTTGCGTCGCTTCGGCTTTGCGATAGCAGCTCAACACTTCGCTGAACGCCTGTCCGCTCTGTTCAAAGCAGTGCTGGGGATTGTCGGAAGAGGCTGGCTGGCAACCATATCCGGCGATGAGCATCAGCAATAATCCGCTGATTTTCAAATAACGTGCGTAGCGTTCGGTTCGACTCGGCATGGACTCGGTTCCTTATGAGTGGGATCACCGGTCCAATCAAACGCCAGGCGGGCGGCCTTTTCTACTGTCAAACTTGACAGGTCAGAGCCCAAAAACGCCGAAAAATGCAGCCTTACGTCGATTTATGCAGAAAAGTGGTGGGACCAGGATGCCCAGTCTCAGGCCAGCATGCCTTTGACTTTGTCGCGCAACTGATCAATGGAAAACGGTTTGCCAATCACGTGCATATCTTCGGGCACATCAATACTTTCGGCATAACCGCTAGCAAACAGGATGGGCAGCTCAGGGCGCAGCATCCGGGCCTGGGTGGCCAATTCACGGCCGTCCATCACCGGCAAACCAACGTCTGTCATCATCAAATCGATGTACTGACCTTCATCGTTGAGAAACTCCAGCGCCTGTTCGCTGCCGTCGGCCTCGAGCACCTTGAACTCGAGTTCCTCCAGCACATCGACAATCAGCATGCGCACGATGGCGTCGTCTTCGACTACAAGGATGATGGACGCGGTGGCGGACATAGTGGGGTTCTCAGAGGTTGAATTCGCGGTTGTCGGTCGATCGAAATCGCCGGGCTCTTGCTTGAGTAAGTGACGGAACCGGACAAGTTCCCAGGCGGTAGAAAAAAGAATAGCCGCACAAGTGCTGGCAAGAATAACCGCTCCTTTACGATGGAGCGGTGGAATGTAGGATTTTGCGTGAAAAGATGTCAGAAAATTGGATCAATCCGGCGCTTTTGGGGCAAACTCCCTTGTTTTCAACAGCTCGACAAGGTTTCCCCCATGACATCCGCGTCTTCGGTTGATGAGCAACGATTCCGTAAACTCCTGAGCCGCAATGTCCGCCTGCCGTTGGGTGTCGGCGTGCTCAGTGCAGTGTTCTTTGTTTCGCTGATTACTTATCTGCTGTCGGTGATCCAGTGGGTCGAGCACACCGACCGGGTGATCAATAACGCCAATGAATCGATCAAGCTGACCGTCGATCTGGAAACCGGTATGCGCGGCTTCTTGCTCACTGGCGACGAGCACTTCCTTGAACCCTACGAAACGGCCAAGCCGCGAATCGGTGTCGCCCTCAATACCTTGCTCGAACTGACCGCGGACAATCCGGTGCAGACTGACCGCCTGCACCGGCTCCAGGCCTTGCAGAATGAGTGGGCCACTTACGCGCAGGCAATAATTGAATTGCAGCGCGCCAGCGGCGATTACCGCAGCGCAGTCAAGGCCGGGCGCGGCAAGCGGCTGACCGATGAGATCCGCAAGCAATTCGAAGACGTGATCGACATGGAGCAACAGTTGCGCACCACGCGCAACGAGGAAGTGCGTCGCACCACGATCTGGAGCATCAGCCTTTATCTGTTGTTCATCGCCGGGATCAGCGCATTGCTCGCCTACATTGGCCGTCGGGACTTGCTCAACCTTTCACAAATTTACAGCGCCAACCTCGCCTCGCAACAGGCCAGCGCCCAGCGTCTGGAACAGCAGGCCTGGCTGCGCAATGGGCAGACCGAACTGGCCGAACAAGTGCTGGGGCAACTGTCGCTTAATCTGCTGGGCCGCAACATTCTGCAGTTCTGTGCGCAGTACCTCGGCACCGCCGTAGCAGCCATTTATGTCCGCGAAGACCATGGCGGTCTCAAGCGGATTGCCTCTTATGGTTTCTCTCGCGAGCAGGAAGCGCGCGAACAGCAGATTTACAGCGATGAAGGCATTGTCGGCCAGGTAGCGAATCAGGCTCGCTTGATCCGTCTCGATGACGTACCGAGCGATTACTTCAAGGTCAGCTCCGGTCTGGGCGAGGGGCTGCCGCATAGCGTGCTGGTGGTGCCGACCAGTGACGACGATCGGGTCAACGGTGTGATCGAACTGGGCTTCCTGCGCCCGCTGACGGACCGCGATGTCGAATTGCTTGAACTGATTGCCGGCAACATCGGCACGTCCATTGAGGCCGCTCGTTATCGCCAGCGCTTGCAGGAAGTGCTGGCCGAAACCCAACAGCTCAACGAAGAACTGCAAGTCCAGCAAGAAGAACTCAAGACCGCCAACGAAGAGCTGGAAGAGCAGTCGCGGATTCTCAAGGAGTCCCAGGCGCACCTGGAAACCCAGCAGGTCGAGCTTGAACAAACCAATGAGCAGCTCGCCGAGCAGGCCGGGAGACTGGCCGAGCAGCGCGACGCCATGGACCTGAAGAACACCGAGCTCAATCAGGCCCAGACCCAGCTCGAAGAACGCGCCGAAGAGTTGCAGCGCTCGAGCAAGTACAAGTCTGAATTCCTCGCCAACATGTCCCATGAGTTGCGCACGCCGCTGAACAGTTCGTTGATCCTGGCCAAATTGCTGGCGGAAAACCCTCAGGAAAACCTCAGCGCCGAACAGGTCAAGTTTGCCGAGTCGATCTATTCCGCCGGCAATGATTTGCTTAACTTGATCAACGATATTCTCGACATTTCCAAGGTCGAGGCCGGCAAGCTTGAGATGCGACCGGAGAACACCAGTGTCGCGCGTCTGGTGGATGGCTTGCGCGGGATGTTCCAGCCCTTGGCGACCGACAAAAAACTGGAATTCCAGGTCGAGGTGCAGGCCGGTGCGCCGATGATGATCTTCACCGATCGCCAACGTCTGGAGCAGGTGATCAAGAACCTGCTGTCCAACGCGGTGAAATTCACCGAAAGAGGCACGGTCAGCCTGACGGTCGCCAGCCAGCCCGGCGACGGTATCGCCTTTATCATTCGCGATTCGGGGATTGGCATTGCCGCGGATCAGCAGGACAGCATTTTCGAAGCCTTCCGCCAGGCCGATGGCACCACCAATCGCCGTTACGGCGGCACCGGCCTGGGCTTGTCGATTTCCCGTGACCTGGCCGCCTTGCTCGGCGGTTCCATCAGTGTCACCAGCGAGCCGGGGCAGGGCAGTGTGTTCACGCTGGTTTTGCCGCAGCAATACGTTGAACCGGGCGAAGAGCCTGTCGAACCGATGAGAGCCACGCCGGTGGCCATTACACCGAGAGTGACGCCCGCCGCGCTGGTGCCGTTGATTGCTGATGTCGATATTCCGCGTTTCGACGACGATCGTACCAAGGCGCCCTTCGCCACTCGTTGCATTCTGGTGGTGGAAGACGAGCCGAACTTTGCCAATATTCTTTATGACCTGGCGCATGAGCTGGGTTATCAGTGCCTGGTGGCGCACGGGGCGGATGAAGGTTACGAGCTGGCCCAAGAGTTCATCCCGGACGCCATTCTGCTGGACATGCGTCTGCCGGATCATTCCGGGTTGACTGTGTTGCAACGCCTGAAGGAACACGCTGAAACCCGGCACATTCCGGTGCATGTGATTTCGGTGGAAGACCGGGTCGAAGCCGCGATGCACATGGGCGCCATTGGTTACGCGGTCAAGCCGACCACCCGAGAAGAACTCAAGGACGTGTTTGCCCGCCTTGAGGCCAAGCTGACCCAGAAGGTCAAACGCGTCCTGCTGGTCGAAGACGATGATGTACAGCGCGACAGCATTGCCCGACTGATCGGCGACGATGACATCGAGATCACTGCCGTTGGCCTGGCACAAGATGCGCTGGACCTGCTGCGCACGACGATTTTCGATTGCATGATCATCGACCTGAAGCTGCCGGACATGCTCGGCAACGACCTGCTCAAGCGCATGTCCACGGAAGACATCTGCTCGTTCCCGCCGGTGATCGTCTACACCGGACGCAACCTGACCCGGGACGAAGAGGCGGACCTGCGCAAGTATTCGCGTTCGATCATCATCAAGGGGGCGCGCTCGCCAGAGCGTTTGCTGGATGAGGTCACACTCTTTCTGCACAAAGTCGAATCCAGGTTGTCCCATGAACGGCAAAGGATGCTCAAGACCGCGCGCAGCCGAGACAAGGTCTTCGAGGGTCGCAAGGTGCTGCTGGTGGACGACGATGTACGCAATATCTTCGCCCTCACCAGTGCCCTGGAGCAAAAGGGTGCAGTCGTGGTCATCGGCCGGAACGGCCGTGAAGCGATTGAAAGACTGAATGAAGTCGAGGACATCGATCTGGTGTTGATGGACGTGATGATGCCGGAGATGGATGGCTACGAAGCCACCATCGAGATCCGCAAGGACCCGCGCTGGCGCAAGCTGCCGATCATTGCGGTGACGGCCAAGGCCATGAAGGACGATCAGGAGCGCTGCCTGCAGGCAGGCTCCAACGACTACCTGGCCAAACCCATCGACCTGGATCGCCTGTTCTCGCTGATTCGCGTGTGGTTACCAAAAATGGAACGCATTTAGTGGAACGCAATTTTTCAGTGGAGCGAAATAGCGAAATCGAAATTCGCTTGTTGATCGAGGCGATCTACCTCAAATACAGCTATGACTTTCGCGACTACTCCGGCGCTTCGATCAAGCGCCGGGTCAATCACGCGTTGAGCCAGTTCGAGTGCACGACCATTTCAGCGTTGCAGGAAAAGGTCCTGCACGACCCGACGGCGTTCATGCAGTTACTGCAACTGCTGACGATCCCGGTCAGCGAAATGTTCCGCGACCCTTCGCATTTCCTGGCGATCCGCAAGGAAGTGGTGCCGCTGCTCAAGACTTACCCCTCGATCAAGGTCTGGATCGCCGGCTGCAGCACGGGTGAAGAGGTCTATTCGATGGCCATTCTGCTGCGCGAAGAAGGCTTGCTCGATCGCACCATCATCTACGCCACCGACATCAATCCGCGCTCGCTGGATAAAGCCAAGCAAGGGATTTTCTCCATGGAGAATGTCCGCGCCTACACTCATAACTACCAGCAGGCAGGTGGCCAGCGTTCGTTCGCCGACTACTACACGGCAGCCTACGGTTACGCCATTTTCGACAAGACGCTGTGTGAGAACGTGACCTTCGCCGATCACAGCCTGGCGACCGACAGTGTTTTTTCAGAAACTCAATTAATTTCGTGTCGTAATGTTTTGATTTACTTCAACAAAAAGCTTCAGGATCGTGCGTTCGGTTTGTTCCATGAATCCCTTTGCCATCGAGGATTTTTGGTGCTGGGCAGCAAGGAAACCCTGGAATTCTCGGCCTACGGCAACCAGTTCGAACCGTTGGTCAAACAAGAACGGATTTACCGAAAATCATGAACAGTGCCGCGGATTTACCTTCTATAGAGGCCATCGTGATCGGCGCCTCGGCCGGCGGTGTCGAGGCGTTGCTGAGTATCCTCAGCCCCTTGCGAGAAGGCTTCAAGCTGCCGATCATCGTGGTGTTGCACCTGCCGGACGAACGTCGCAGCCATCTGGCTGAGGTGTTCGCACGGCGAGTCTCCATGCCTGTGCTGGAAGCCCGCGACAAGACGCTGGTCGAAGCGGGAACGTTGTATTTCGCAACACCGGGTTATCACTTGTCGGTGGAGCAGGACCGCAGTTTTTCCTTGAGCCTGGAAGCCCGCGTGCATTATTCGCGACCGGCCATTGATTACCTGTTCGAGTCGGCTGCCGATGCCTACGGTTCAGCCCTGGCCGCGGTGTTGTTGACCGGCGCCAACCGTGATGGCGCCCGCGGCCTGGCCCAGGTCAAGCGTCGTGGCGGCATGACCATCGTCCAGGACCCGGATGAAGCCCAGGTCGCGACCATGCCTCAGGCCGCGCTTGATTTACACCAGCCGGACCACATTCTCCCTATACGCGGCATCGGCCGTCTGCTTGTCGAGCTGGAACGAATCGCATGCTAAGTACTATCCAGGCCAAATTGCTGATCGTCGACGACCTGCCGGAGAACCTGTTGGCGCTCGAAGCGCTGATCAAGCGCGAAGACCGTATCGTCTACAAAGCCTTGTCCGCCGACGAAGCCTTGTCGCTGTTGTTGCAGCACGAATTCGCCATGGCCATTCTCGACGTTCAGATGCCCGGCATGAACGGCTTCGAGCTGGCCGAGCTTATGCGTGGCACGGAAAAGACCAAGAACATCCCGATCGTGTTCGTCAGTGCCGCCGGTCGTGAGTTGAACTACGCGTTCAAGGGCTACGAAAGCGGCGCCGTGGACTTCCTCTACAAGCCGCTGGATATCCACGCGGTCAAGAGCAAGGTCAACGTGTTCGTCGAACTGTTTCGCCAAAGCAAAGCGATGAAGCAGCAGGTCGAGGAGCTGGAGCAAAGCCGCCGCGATCAGGAAGCGCTGCTCAAGCAATTGCAGAGTACTCAGCTGGAACTGTTGCAAGCGGTGCGCATGCGCGATGACTTCATGTCCATCGTCGCTCACGAAGTCCGCACGCCGCTCAATGGCCTGATCCTCGAAACCCAGTTGCGCAAGATGCACTTGGCCCGGGACAACGCCGCGGCGTTCACCCTGGACAAGATGCACGCGATGGTCGACCGCGACGAGCGGCAGATCAAGAGCCTGATCCGCTTGATCGAGGACATGCTCGATGTGTCGCGCATTCGCACCGGCAAGTTGTCGATCCGACCGACGCGCTTCGATCTGTCGGCGCTGGTTCGCGGCTTGTTGCAGAACTTTGCACCGCAGATCGATGCTGCCGAGTCCTCGGTCACCCTGGAGGCCGGGCAACCGGTGGTGGGCAACTGGGACGAATTTCGCATTGAACAGGTGATTTCCAACCTGCTGACCAATGCTTTGCGCTACGGCGCCAAGAGTCCGATCACCGTTAAGGTGTACAGTGAGAGCGGTCAGGCTCGGGTGGAAGTGCGCGATCTCGGGATTGGCATCAGCGAAGAGAACCAGAAGCGTATTTTCCAGCAATTCGAACGTGTCACGGCCAAACACGCTGTCGCGGGGTTGGGTCTGGGATTGTTTATTTCCGAGCAGATTGTGGCCGCCCATGGCGGTTCCATTACCGTCGAAAGCCGGATTGGCGAAGGCGCCTTGTTTCGCGTTTGTCTGCCGCTGTAGGAAAACAGCCAGATAAACGCAACCTCTGATCGACCCCACGGTCGTATCAGCAGCTATTGACCGAACAAAGGCTTCCCATGAGTGAAGATGCACAAGACGTCGTATTGATCGTCGAAGATGACCCCTCGATTTTGATGGTGCTGTCGGCCTATCTGTCGGGTGAGGGCTACCGGGTATTGCAGGCCGAAAACGGCGAGCAGGCCTTCGAGATTCTATCGAGCAAACCGCACCTGGACATGATGATCACCGACTTCCGCCTGCCGGGCGGGATCTCTGGCGTGCAGATTGCTGAACCTGCGGTGAAGTTGCGACCGGAGCTCAAGGTGATCTTTATCAGCGGTTATCCGCAGGAGATCCGCGAGACGGACAGCCCGATCACCCGTAAAGCACCGATTCTGGCCAAACCGTTTGATCTGGATGTACTGCAAGAGCTTATGCAGGAAATGCTTTCCTGATGCAGGACGCCGTTCGTTGACCGACGCCCTTTCAGTGGTTCAACGTTTTACCTGATCCGCTGCAATGTAGGTGAATACAGCATCAGTCGTTGAGGTGGGCATCGTAAGTTTTATGATCGGAACCACCGCTCCACCGGTTTTGGCGAAGTAGTCTGTCTGATCATGTTGTGCGCCAGGCAGCCCACCCGGGACGTAGAAAAACGCCTCGATGGGAAGTTCGCGTGGAATGTTTTGCGGCCAGGTGGCAAGGATCAATTCGATGTACTCATGCCGGCCTGCCATGAAATTACCCAGGTTATGGGCTCGAATGGTTTGATAGAACGAGTCGGCACCCAGATTATTCATCGAATCGCGCACATCAAAACTGCACAGCGCATTGTTTGTTCTGAAGTTGGCCAGCCATTGATCACCGGTAGTTATGCCTTGTGATTGGCAGCGATTGCTGCGAGCGGGCCTAGGTTTGTAAGGACCGCAGCCTGGATCCTCTCGTTGGTCCGTTGCACCGTCTATAGGAAACGAACATAGCACTTCGATCTGCCGCGTACCGGTGGGTCTTGCCAGTACAGGGGCCAATACGAAGCCATTTTTGTACAGGTACACCATGCTGGCGAACTTGGCGTCCTTCCTCAAATATGAAAAAGATACGCCTCCGCTGGTTTGTGAGCGTGGGCTAGGGTTCCAGCTCGAATACTGGGTCGACGGGACTGTTGCGCGCAGCATTATGCCCGCGCACAGAAATGCGGGCATCGAAGCCTTTCCACAATTTTGGCGAGTGTCGCTGTAACGACTGGTCAGGTTGGCTGCGACCGCTGCACCACTGGCCGTTGCTGCGGATGAATACGTATCTGCACTGGAACCCGACCCCATGGTCCCCGAGAAGGTCCGTTCGACTGGCGGTGGTGGTTCTTGATGTTCGTGGACCTGGCAGCCCGAAAGGGCAACCATCAGTACAAGAGCGATTATCTTCTTCATGAGTTTTCATCCCTTGAATGTTGAGCTGCCTATGGCAGGCGAGCGCAGAGTCGCCTGCGAGCAGGCGCGCTGCTTACTTCAGGGGGGATTAAATCCAGAAAAACATACGTCGAATAGCTGTCAGAGTTGACAGGTGACAGGCTTCAAAACTAGGCCTAGGCTTAGCTGTTGTGTGATGACACTCAATGAAACAGGGCTTGCGCCGATGTTCGCTTTGACTCAAATCGATCAGTCGGTCCCTGGCTTCGTACTGTCGTCGACGTCCGCGCAACGCGGTGGTCCCCAGACTGATCAATGTTACGGGTGAAAAGGGCACTCAAGAAAAGTTACGTTCCCCAGTTGTGGCCCGTAGCGCGACGCCGGGTTTTGTTCCGGGCCGCCATGATTTGGCTGTCGCGACCCAGCGGCGCGAGAATAAACGCGCACTCGGACATCGCTTCCTGGGTGGGTGACCCCCGCACGCGGGTTCCACTCTGAACAAGCCATTCGATCTTGAGGTGTTGCACAGACAGATTCAGGAGATGGTCCAGACCGGTGCGTCGGCCATCACCCGACCTTCGGTCTTGTTGTAGAAGTCCCGCTGATCATGCTGCGCTCCCGCCAGACCGCTGTTGAGGTGCGTCTGATGCCACGGTGGATCGCAACATTACCCCGCGGCACAGAAAGGCCGGCATTGAGTTCGTACCGCAAGTGAGACGAGTATCGTTGTATTCCACGGTCGGTTCGGCCGCGACCGCTGCGCCGTGTTGTTGGTTGTGGCGGCGATACCGGACTCAGCTTGCACGGCCCGCCTGGGCGTCTGTTCAATTGGAGCTTGTTGTTCGCGAACCTGACAGCCCGCCAGAACAACCATCAACATTAGCGCGATGATTTCTTTCATTGCCTGTCCATCCCTTGATGTGACCTGCGCCTGGCAGGCGAGCGCAGAGCAACCCACCATAGGTCGTGCAGCGGACTTCAGAGGAGAGTTAATCAAGGAAGAAATGCACTGAAAAGCTGTCAGAGTTGACAGCTGACAGGCTTAAAGTCGCGGCCTATGCTGAGCGGTTGTGCCGTGTGGTCAATAGCGTGATTTTCTGCATAACGCATTAGACCCGAATCATCTCCCGCACTTTCGCCGTCAGTAGGTCGAAGGTGAACGGCTTGGTGATCATCTGCATGCCGGGATCAAGGAAACCGCTGCGCACCGCCGCATGTTCGGCGTAGCCGGTGATGAACAATACCTTCAGATCTGGCCGGTATTGGCGGCCGATTTCCGCCAGTTGCCGGCCATTCATGCCGGGCAATCCAACGTCGCTGATCAACAGATCGATACGCTGCCCGGAATCGAGAATCGGCACCGCGCTGTCGGCATCGCCAGCCTCGACGAAGGCATAGCCCAGGTCACTCAACACCGTACTGACCAACACCCGCACCGCCGGATCATCCTCGACTATCAGCACCGTTTCGCCATTCTGTGCGAACGGAGCGTGCTGGATGTCCACCGGGTTGTCCTGAGGCACGACACCGCCGAATCGCGGGAGAAACAGACTCACCGTGGTGCCTTTGCTCACTTCGCTGTGAATGGCGACGTGGCCGCGTGATTGCTTGCTGAAGCCATATATCATCGACAATCCAAGGCCTGTGCCCTGGCCGATGGGTTTGGTGGTAAAGAACGGATCAAAGGCCCGGTTGATGGTGCTTTGCGGCATGCCACACCCGGTGTCTGTGACGCTCAGCACCACGTATTCACCTGGTTGAAGGTTGTTCTGGGCCTCGGTGAAGCCAATGTCCAGATACTGATTGCTGGTTTTCACCACCAGTTTGCCGCCGTCGGGCATCGCATCCCGAGCATTGATCACCAGATTGAGCAGGGCGCTTTCCAATTGGTTGGGATCGGCTTCGGCCACCCAGAGTTGCTCGTCTAGCTGCATGTCCAACTGAATGCTTTCGTTGATGCTGCGCTGAAGCAATTCACCCATGGAGATCACCAGGGTGTTCATCTGCACGGGTTTGGAGTCCAGCGACTGACGCCGGGAGAACGCCAGCAGACGGTGGGTCAGGCCTGCCGCGCGGTTGGCTGAGGTAACGCCCAGGTCGATAAGGCTGTCCAGATCGTCGGTGCGCCCACGGGCCAGACGCCGGCGCAGCAGCTCCAGGCTGCCGATGATGCCGGTCAGCATGTTGTTGAAGTCGTGGGCAATACCGCCGGTGAGCTGGCCGACTGCTTCCATTTTCTGCGATTGGCGCAGGGCTTCTTCATTGTGTCGCAGCTGGGCGGTGCGTTCCTCGACCTGCTGTTCGAGGGTTTCGAGGGTGTTTTGCAACCGCAGTTCGCTTTGACTCAGATCGATCAACCGGTCCCTGGCTTCGTACTGTCGTCGGCGTCCGCGCAGCGCGGTGGTCACCAGGCTGATCAACGTGACCGGGTGAAAGGGGCGCTCAAGAAAGGTCACGTTCCCCAACTGTTGGCCGTAGCGCGACGCTGGGTTTTGTTCCGGGCCGCCGTGGTAGGTCATCAATACAATCGGAAGGTCGGACCAGGCAGGCTGTTGCTTGATCAGACCGAGCAGCGGTTCAAGATCACCGCCCAACAAGGCCTCGGAGGAGATCAGCAGCAAGCCTGCCCCTTGCTCCAGCTCGTTGCACAAAGCCACCAGGTCCCGAGTAATCACCCCGTCGTAACCCGCTTCATTGAGCATCATCAGCGCAATCTGGCTGTCACGACCCAGCGGCGCGAGAATGATCGCGCGTTCGGACATCGCTTCCTTGGCAATCACGGGCTTCCTTCCTCAAGCAAGGGGTTGCTGGCACCCAGATAAGTCGGGACACCGCGTAATACACCCTGAAATGCATCCAGCGGTTCACCAATGGTCATGCCCTGAGCGCTGATGCGGTATTCGCGAATGGTTGACTCATGGCTGCCCGTGCGTTTCTTGATGATCGAGATCGCCCGGCGAACCTTGCCCAATGCCTCGAAGTAGCGCAGTAGGATGACCGTGTCGGCCAGATAGGTAATGTCGACGGGGGCTTGCATGTCACCGACCAGCCCATGCTGGGCGACGGTCATGAAGGTCGCGGCACCCTGGCGATTGAGGTACAGCAGCAACTCGTGCATGTGCAGTACCAGCGCGTTTTCCTCTGGCATCGCCGCCTGATAGCCATTGATGCTGTCGATCACCACGGTCTTGATATCGCCCTCATCGACGCAGCGACGAACCCGGTAGGAAAACTCTCCGGGGGACAACTCGGCCGCGTCGACTTGTTCAATCAGCAGGTTGCCGGTGTCTTGCAGCGCTTTGAGGTCGATGCCGATGTGCTTCATGCGCTCGAACAGCAACCCCAGCTCTTCATCGAAAATGAACAGCGCGGCTTTTTCGCCACGGGCCACGGCGGCAGCGGCGAAGATCATCGAGATCAGCGATTTGCCGGTACCGGCCGGGCCGAGGATCAACGTGCTGGAACCGGTCTCGATCCCGCCGCCGAGCAACGCATCCATTTCCTTGATGCCGCTGGTCAACTGCTGGCGGACATAGCGGCCACGATGCTCGGCGGCCACCAGACGCGGAAAAACATGCACGCCGTCACCCATGATAGTGAAGTCGTGAAAGCCGCCTCGGTACTTCTGGCCACGGTACTTCACCACACGGATCCGCCGACGCTCGGCGCCATAGTTGGGAGTCAGTTCCTCAAGGCGAATGACGCCGTGGGCCACACTGTGCACGGTTTTGTCGAGGGATTCGGTGGTCAGGTCGTCCAGCAACACCACTGTGGCGTCATAGCGCACGAAGTAGTGTTTGATCGCGAGGATCTGGCGACGGTAGCGCAGTGAGCTTTGGGCCAGCAGACGGATTTCGGAAAGACTGTCGAGCACCACGCGGGTCGGCTTGACCCGTTCGACCACTTCGAAAATCTGCTTGGTGGCTTCGCCCAGTTCAAGGTCCGAGGAATACAACAAGCTCTGCTGATGCTCGGCATTGAGCAGGCTTTCCGGGGGCGTCAGCTCGAAGATGTGGATGTTTTCATCCAGCTCCCAGCCGTGGGACAACGCACCTTGGCGCAATTCGCGTTCGGTCTCGGACAGGGTGATGTACAACGAGCGCTCGCCGGCACGAGCGCCGGCCAACAGGAAATGCAAAGCGACGGTGGTTTTGCCGGTACCGGGTTCACCCTCCAGTAAAAACACATGCCCGCGGGACAAACCACCGGCCAGGATGTCATCCAGACCTTCGATGCCGGTGGCGGCTTTTGCACTGATCAACTCGTTTGATGTAGACAAAAAATGCCCTCTCATGACTAGGGGAAGCGAGGCAGCAGGCCCTAAGTGCCTGAATGGACTGCCTGTTCTCTTGACCCTTGGCCGAGACGACGAGTTCAACGAAATTTTTGCTGTTGTTAAAGCCCTTGTTGCAAGGCGGGGTCGTCGGGATTGAGTTGCTCAAGTTGCGCCAACAGAATCTGCACGTTCTGTAGCTGGCCGCTTTCTTTCCAGTAGTTGATCAACAATACCCGGGCGCTCCGGTCGGCCGGGTGGCGCTGGACGATCTCCTGCAACTGTTTCTGCGCCGCTTCCAGCTCCTGTTCATCGTGAAGCGTGGTGGCCAGGTCGTAGCGGTAATCCTTGTTGTCCGGCTCCAGTTCCACGGCTTTGGAAAGGCCGAGCAGGGCGAACTCACTTTGCCCGTGATGCAACAGCCAAAGTCCCAGGGCATGTTGCAAGTAGGCCGAGTCAGGTTGAGCCTTTAGCTGCTTGGCCAACAGTTGCCGGGCAGCATCGTTTTGGCCCAGGCGATCCATCACGTCGATTTGCATCACCAGCGCGGGCAGGTTGCCGGGCGCAAGACGCAAGGTGTTCTCCAGCGCCTGCTGCGCCTCTTTCAACTCGGCATTGTGCAGATGCAGCCGAGCCAGTTGATATTGGTTATCGGCACTTTCCGGTTGACTCTTCAGGTCCTGTTCCCAGGCATCGATGGCTTGCTCCAGCGGCCCGAAGTACAAACCGAGATCGTCCGGCGATAGCCCCAGCAAGGCGTTCACGGCGGCATAGCGGACACGCTGTTCGCTGTCATCGAGCAGCGGGCCCAGCAGTAGGCTGCGCTGACCGCTGGGCACCAGACCGCTGATGCTTTTGATCGCCGCGATGCGCACGTCCGGCGATTCATGCTGCAAGTCCGCATCCGCCAGTTTCAGGGCCACGGAGCTGGGGTAGTTGGGCAGTTCGGCATGCAACCAGACGCGGCGTTTGACCGATATATCAGAGCGGCCCAGTTGCTGGTAGAGGACCCGCGCTGCGCCCGGTTGGCCTGCGCGAGCCTGGTTCAGCGCCTCGCTGTAGCCGCGCTTGATCGCCTCCGGCACGGCGGGGGTTGTACTGCGCAGGAAAAACCAGGCAACGCCGATGGCAAGCAGGACGCAGAGGCTGATGAGCAGGAAGCGGCGGGACTGGGGCATGCAGGAATCCGGGAGCTGGCAAGCTGTTGCAAAGTTGCCAGCTTCGGTCAGGCAAGGCTGTGAGTCAAACCCAGACTCAGTTCAATTCGTTAGTCAGTCAATTCGAGGAAGCTGGCCTTTCAATGATTTTGCCTACAGGTTGCGTCGACATTGAAACCCATTGAGGCGCCGTCGCAGTGACTACGCTTGCTGGAGATGACTCGATGAGCGCTCCCATGCAACCGCTGCTTCAGTACTTCAAAACGATACTCAACCCCGGGCCCGGAGTGGCGCTATTCGCCCTGCGGACCATCGTGGCCGGGCTGCTGACGTTGTATCTGGCGTTCCTGTTCGACCTTGAGCAGCCCAAGTGGTCGATCATGGCGGTGGTCATCGTCAGCCAGCCATTGGGCGGCATGGCCCTGGCCCGAAGTTTCGGCCAGGTCATCGGTACCACGCTCGGGGCGGTCGTGGCGGTGTTGATCATGGCGATCTTTCCCCAGGCGCCCCTGCCTTTCATCTTCACCCTGGCCTTGTGGCTGGCGCTGTGTACCGCCGGCGGCACCTTGTTGCGCTACACCAGTTCCCAGGCGTTTGTTCTGAGCGGGTACACGGCGGTGGTCGTGGCACTGTTGGCGGTGCCCGATCAGGACGGTACGTTCCTTCTCGCGGTCACCCGCGTGACCGAGACGCTATTGGCGGTGGCTTGCGTGTGCGTGGTCAGCCTGCTCACCGCGCGACCGGAAGCGGTGGCCCGGGATTACTTCGCCAAGATCGATCAGGTCATCAAGCTGCTCGCGACCCACGCTGCTGCCGTCATCCGAACCGAAGAAAGCGAGGCCGATTTCCATCGGCGGCAGATGCAACTGCTCGGCGCGATCAGCGCCCTGGAAGGCGTAAGGAGGCATTTGTATTTCGACGCGCCCCGGTTGCGCAGCGCCAATGGTCTGGTGCAACTGCTGGGCAATCAGCTTGTGCTGCTGACCTCGCGGCTGACGGCTCTGCGTCACCAGCGGCAACTGCTGGCCGAGCGCTGGAAAGGTGAGTTGCCGGAAGAGATACAGCGTTTGCGCGCCGAAGAACTGGCCTTTCTCGATGAGTTGGCCCTGCAAGGGCGCTCGTTGTCGACCGAAGCGCGGCACCATTTCGCGGCGCTGCAACAGCGTTTCGATGACCAGGCCTACAAGGCCGAACAACTCACCGAGACGATGCCAGCCACGCTGCGCTCACTGGCCTGGGCACTGCGCTGGGAGCAGGCACGGATGCTGGAGCAACTGGGACAGATTCTGGAACTGAGCGACGCGATCCAGGAAGGCCGTGAAGCCAGTTGCGTGTTCCGCGGCCAGGACAATCCGCTCCATCTGGATTTCACGTTGGCGGCAATGAACGCGATCCGCGCATTTACCGCATTGGTGGTGGCCGGTCTGATCTGGATCGAAACCGCTTGGGACGGGGCTCGTGGCGGGATGATCGTGGTGGGGATTCTGTGTTCGCTGATGGCGACGTTTCCACGACCGTTGTTGGCCAGTCAAAGCTTTGCCAGGGGACTGGGCCTGGCTTTTGTGGTGTCGGCGCTGTATCTGTTCTTGCTGATACCGATGATCAGTGACTTCGAGTTACTCGCCTTGTTGCTCGCCCCCTTGCTGTATGCCGTTGCAGTGGGGCTGTCCAGTCCGCCAACCACTGGCACAGGCATTGGTCTTGGGCTGACGACCATTCTGTTGCTGGGCCCGCAAAACACCGAAATCGGCCAAAACAGTGCCATTCAGTGGTTCGAGTTTGCCGGTGCGTATATCTGCGCAGCCGCGCTGGCGCTCAGTGTCTACGCCTTGATCTTCCCGTTCAGGCCCGTTTTGCGGATACGCCGGCTGTTCAATGAGAACTGTGAGCAGGTCTACGCTTTGCTGAAGACGCCGGCCACCGATGAGCAGCAATTTGCGTTTGAAAGCCGCATGGTCGATCGCCTGACCATGATGTTGGGATTATTGCCGGCTACCAACGACAAGCAATCCAGCGAGCTGTTCGAAGTCAGCCTCGGGTGCATGGCACTGGGTGTGGCCTTGAACCAGCTCAGGCTACAGGGGCAGAGCAACACCTTGCTCAGTACTGAACAGCAAAACCGTTTGCTCGCTGTTGTCCGTGAGACAGGACGATTGATCGCCGGGCGGCCCGGGATTGACCTTGAGCAGCTACTCGGAAACCTGCGTGTCTTGGGCGATGAAATGGACGACTTGTATTTAGACGTTCATGAACACCTGTGGTCGGTCTTCAGGATGCGCGTGGCGTTGTTGATCGTGGTGTCGTTTCTGGAGCGACATCGCAAGCACTTTCAACCCGCAGAAACGGAAGGAGTGCCGGCCCTTGCCCATTGATTTTGAATTAGGTGGCGTCTACTTGCCGCCGATTGCCCAGGCGTTACTGCTGGCCCTGCCGATTTACCTGCTGCTGGACTGGGTCTTGCGCCGCCTTGGCGTGCTTCGGTTCGTCTGGCATGAAGCCTTGTTCGAAGGCGCGTTGTACGCCTGCGTTTGCGCAACGCTGATTCTGGTGATGGGAGCTTGATGCTTTGAAGAGGATCCTTGCCCGACTTGCGACGGTGGCGGTGGTGTTGCTGGCCTTTGTTCTCGGCTGGTTCGCCTGGGAACATTACACCCGCTCCCCTTGGACTCGCGATGCACGGGTGCGTGCCGATGTGGTGACCTTGTCCGCCGATGTCTCGGGGCGCATCGTCGGCCTGGGCGTGCAGGACAACCAGCATGTGGAGAAAGGCCAACTGCTGCTGGAGATCGACCCGGCGCGCTATGTCCTGGCGGTTGAGCATGCCAAGCGTTCGGTGGAAGTGGCGAAAGCCACCCTTGGGCAGTCTGAGGCAACGATAGTCGCCAGTGAAGCGTTGCTCCGCCAGCGTCAGAGTGAAGAGCGCCGACGGCGCACGCTCAAGCAGCGGTTGGCAATTTCTGGCGAAGAATGGGAGAAATCCAGCACGGAAGTGGCGGTGGCGCAGGCTGAGTTGCTGCGCAACCAGGCCAACCTCGGTTTAGCCCACGCCAACGTGCAACTGGCCATCGCCGCATTGACCCAGGCCGAACTGGACTTGCAGCGCACGCGGGTCGAAGCACCCGTGACGGGTTACGTCACCAACCTGCTGACCCGGCAGGGGGACTATGCCGCGGCCGGTGGCGCGCTGTTGGCGCTGGTGGACAGCGACTCGTTTTATGTCAGCGGATACTTTGAAGAAACCAAGCTGCCGCGAATCGAGGAGGGCGACCGGGTCAGGATCGAATTGATGAGCGGCGAAACCTTCGGCGGTACTGTGCAAAGCATTGCCTTCGCCATTTCCGACCGGGAGAACCTGCCCGGCGGGCGCCTGCTGGCCAACATCAACCCCAGTTACACCTGGGTCAAACTGGCGCAGCGGGTGCCGGTGCGAATACTGATCGACCCCGATTACGCGGCCAAAAACCGACTGCGTGCCGGGACCACGGCCACCGTGACAGTCCTGGAAAACCGCGAGATTCAAGAGCACCGCTAACCCCCTGTGGGAGCGGGCTTGCTCGCGAATGCGGTGTGTCAGTCGACATCATGGTGGATGTCAGGCCGTATTCGCGAGCAGGGTCGCTCCCACAGGGCCGCACGATGCCTTCTGAAAAGGCAAAAAAAAGCCCCGCGACCGAATGAGGCGCAGGGCAAAGGAATCGGTTGGTTGCGGCCAACCAAAGGAGCTCGTTAAAACTTTACTTGCTGGCGACCGTCTCTGGTTGCCAGCCACCGCCGAGGGCTTTGTAAATCGCGACAATACCGCGATACAGATCGACTTCGGCCTGTGCCTGAGTGTCTTCAGCCGCCAGGCGCTCACGCTGGGCGTCGAGCAGGACGAGGAAGTCCGCAGTGCCTTCGCGGTAGCGAATTTGGGCGAGGTCGGCCGCGGCGCGACTGGATTCGCTCTGACGAATCAGCGAGATCAAGCGCTGTTGACGTTTGCCGTAGTCGCTAAAGGCGTTTTCTGATTCTTCCAGCGCCAACAGTACTTGCTGCTCGTAGGTCGCCAGGGCGCCTTCGGCATCAGCATCGGCACCACGTAGACGGGCGCGCACGCTGCCAAGGTCGAATGCCGCCCAGGTAATGCTTGGGCCCAGTGCCCAGGCGTTGGCCGCCGAGGAACCGATTTGCGAACCGCGCCCGGCGGTGAAGCCAAGGAAACCGCTGAGGCTGACCCGAGGGAACAAATCAGCCTTGGCCACGCCGATACGGGCGGTGGCGGAGGCCAGTTTGCGCTCGGCGCTGAGAATGTCCGGGCGACGTTGCAGCAGTTCACCCGGATCACCGATCGGCAGCGCCTTGGCGATCGCCGGCAAGTCTTTTGGACTCAGGTCGACGGTCAGCTTATCCGGCCGCTCACCCAACAGAGTGGCGATGCGGTTTTTCTGCCGAACCTGTTCGGCCTGCAATTGCGGCACGCTGGCTTCGACGGACGCCAGGCGTGCATCGGCGCGAACCACATCGAGCTGATCGCCGACACCGGCATCACGCAGGCTGACGGTGATCTTGCTCGATTCCTGCTGGTTATTCAGGTTGGCCAGGGCGATCTTTTCCCGCAGCTGCGCACCGCGCAGTTGACCGTAGGCATCCACCAGTTCGGCAATCATCGAGACTTGCAGTTGGTACAAATCGGCTTCGAGCGCTTGCTGTTCGGCGTCGGCGGATTCCAGGTTGCGCTGGATACGCCCAAACAGGTCGATCTCCCACGCCATGTCCAGACCCAGGTCGTAGCGTTCGCTATTGACCCGCTTGGTGGTCTGGCCCGGGATCTGACCCTTGGCCAGGTCACTGCTGGCGCGGCTGGTGATGGTCGGCATGGCGTCATTGCTGACGTCATCGCGAATCGCTCGCGCCGCTTTCCAGCGAGCGAAGGCCACGCGCAAATCACGGTTGCCTTGCAGCGATTGAGTCACCAACTGGTTGAGGGTCGGATCTTCGAACTGCTGCCACCAGATGCCTTCGAAACGCGAGCGGTCGAAGTTCTTCTGCCCAGCGCTGCCATCGGTGGCGGTCGTGATATTGGCCGGCTCAGTGGCTGGGGTCTTGTAGTCCGGGCCGACGGCACAGGCACTCAGGGCCAGTACCAGAAGGCTCGGCAGGAAGGCTTTCAGGCTCATTGTTGCGCCTCCAGTTTCAGGGCCTTGGCCGCTTTGCGCTTTTCACCGCGCTCCACAAAGTTACGAATCAGTACGTAGAACACTGGCGTCAGCAACAGACCGAAGAAGGTCACCCCGAGCATCCCGGAGAACACCGCCACACCCATGGCATGACGCATTTCGGCACCGGCACCGCTGGAGAAGACCAGAGGCACAACACCCATGATGAACGCGAAGGAAGTCATCAGGATCGGCCGCAGACGCAGGCGGCAGGCTTCCAGTACCGCGGCGAGCGGGCTGAGGCCTTCATCCTGCTGTTTGTCCTTGGCAAACTCGACGATCAGGATCGCGTTCTTACAGGCAAGCCCCACCAGTACGATCAAGCCGATCTGGGTGAAGATGTTGTTGTCGCCGCCCGAAACAATCACACCGGTAATAGCCGACAGCAAGGTCATCGGTACGATCAGGATCACCGCCAGTGGCAGGCTCCAGCTTTCGTATTGAGCCGCGAGTACCAGGAACGCCAGCAGTACGCAGAGCGGGAACACGAACAGTGCGGTGTTACCGGACAGAATCTGCTGGTAGGTCAGGTCGGTCCATTCGTAGGTCATGCCGTTCGGAAGTTCTTCCTTGAGCAGTTTCTCGATGGCTTTTTCGGCCTGGCCGGAGCTATAGCCGGGGGCTGCCGCACCGTTGATTTCAGCGGTGATGAAGCCGTTGTAGTGCATCACGCGGTCCGGGCCCGAGGTGTCGCTGACCTTGATGAAGGTCGCCAGCGGGATCATCTCGCCTTTGTTGTTACGCACTTTCAGCTGACCGATCTGGTCCGGTTCGAGACGGAACTGCTGTTCAGCCTGAACGTTGACCTGGTAGGTGCGACCGAAGCGGTTGAAGTCGTTGGCATACAGCGAACCCAGGTATATCTGCAGGGTGTCGAAGATGTCGCTGACGGCCACGCCGTGGGTCTTGGCTTTTTCCCGGTCGATAGCCGCATCGACCTGTGGCACGTTCACGGTGTAGCTGGTGAAGAGGGCAGCCAGTTCCGGCACGTTGTGGCTTTTGTTGATGATGTTCATGGTTTCTTTGTACAGCTCGTCGTAGCCCAGGTTGCCCCGGTCTTCGATCTGCAGGCGGAAACCACCAATGGTGCCCAGGCCTTGTACGGGCGGCGGCGGGAAGATCGCCATGTAGGCTTCCTGAATCCCGGCGAACTGGCCGTTCAATGCACCGGCAATCGCACCGGCCGACATGCTTGGGTCTTTGCGCTCGTCGAAAGGTTTCAGGGTTACGAACACGATGCCGGCGTTAGGGCTGTTGGTGAAACCGTTGATCGACAGGCCAGGGAAGGCCACCGCACTTTCCACGCCAGGTTGTTTCAGGGCCAGGTCGGACATGCGCTTGATCACGTCTTCGGTACGGTCCAGGCTCGAGGCATCCGGCAGTTGCGCGAAGGCCACCAGGTATTGCTTGTCCTGGCCAGGTACGAAACCGGTCGGGGTGCTGGAGAAACCGAAGAAGGTCAGCACCATCAGGCCTGCGTATAACAGCAGGGCGATACCGCTGCTGCGGATAACCCGGCCTACCGTGCCGACATAACCGTGGCTGGCCTTGTCGAAGAAGCGGTTGAACGGACGGAACAGCCAGCCACCAAAGATCTTGTCGAGGACCTTGGAGAAACGGTCCTTCGGAGCGTCATGGCTCTTGAGCAATACCGCAGCCAGGGCGGGCGACAGGGTCAGCGAGTTGAACGCCGAGATCACGGTCGAGATCGCAATGGTCAGGGCGAACTGTTTATAGAACTGCCCGGTCAACCCGGAGATGAACGCCGCCGGGATAAACACCGCACACAGCACCAGCGCCGTCGCGATGATCGGACCGGTCACTTCACGCATGGCCCGCTTGGTCGCTTCGACCGGAGTGAGCCCCAGTCCGATATTTCGCTCGACGTTTTCCACCACCACGATGGCGTCGTCCACCACGATACCGATGGCCAATACCAGGCCGAACAGTGACAGGGCGTTCAGCGAGAAGCCGAACAGGTGCATCACGGCAAACGTACCGATCAGCGAAACCGGCACCGCCACTAATGGAATGATCGAGGCGCGCCAGGTTTGCAGGAACAGGATTACCACCAGAACAACGAGGATCAGCGCTTCGAAGAGGGTGTGAACCACCGCCTCGATGGAGCCGCGCACGAAGATCGTCGGGTCATAGACGATGCTGAAGTCCATGCCTTCCGGGAAGCTCTTCTTCAGCTCCGCCATCTTGTCGCGCACTTCGTTGGAGATTTCGATCGCGTTGGAACCAGGACGCTGGAAGATCGGGATCGCCACTGCCGGTTGGTTGTTCAGCAGCGAACGCAAAGCGTATTGGCTGGAACCCAACTCAATGCGAGCGATGTCTTTCAGACGCGTGATTTCACCGTTTTCGCCGGAGCGAATGATGATGTTCTCGAACTCTTCCTCGGAAACCAGACGGCCCTGAGTGTTGACCGACAGCTGGAACGCCGTGGCATTCGGTGCAGGGGGCGCACCCAGTGCACCGGCAGCGACTTGACGGTTCTGTTCACGAATCGCCGTCACCACGTCGGTGGCGGTCAGGTTACGCGAAGCGGTCTTGTTCGGATCGAGCCAGACACGCAGCGAGTAATCGCCCATGCCAAACAGCTGCACATCACCGACACCGCCCAGGCGCGCCAGCTCATCCTTGATGTTGAGTAAGGCGTAGTTGGACAGGTAGAGCATGTCGTAGCGTTTGTCCGGCGAGGTCAAGTGCACGACCATGGTCAGGTCGGGCGATGCCTTGTCCACGGTGATACCGATGCGCGTCACTTCTTCTGGAAGTTTCGGTTCGGTCCGGGTCACACGGTTCTGGACCTGTACCTGTGCGTTGTCCAGGTCAGTGCCCAGCGCAAAGGTGATGGTCAGGGTGATCTTGCCGTCAGCGGTGGATTGCGAGGACATGTACAGCATGTTCTCGACGCCGGTGATGGCTTGCTCCAATGGAGCGGCCACGGTTTCACCGATGACTTTAGGGTTGGCACCCGGGAAGTTGGCGCGGACCACAACGGTGGGCGGAACCACTTCCGGGTATTCGCTGATCGGCAACTGGAACAGCGAGATGGCGCCGGCGATCAGGATCAGCAGCGACAGCACCGCTGCGAAGATCGGCCGTGAAATGAAGAATTGGGAAAAATTCATCGTTGAGATCCCTTAACCGCGTGGAGTCGCAGCAGCCAGTTTCACAACCGAACCCGGCGCGACCTTGGCAGGTGCGACTTGGGGCAGGTTGCTGGCTTCCAGCGCTTGTCGTTGTTGAGCCAGAGCGGCGAGGGTTTGTTCGCTGGCCATCGGGATCACTTCAGGGGTGACCGGCGAGCCAGGGCGAACCCGTTGCAGCCCCTTGACGATGACGGTGTCGTCCTTGTTCAGGCCGCTGCGCACGATGCGCAAACCTTCGATCTTCGGACCCAGCTCGACCGAGCGGTAAACCGTTTTGTTATCGGCATCCATCACCAGCACGAACTTTTTACCCAGATCGGTACCGACCGCTTCGTCGTTGATCAGCACGGCGGAATAGGTGCCGCTGCCGACCAGTTTCAGACGGGCATACAGGCCTGGGGTGTAGGTGCCGTCGCTGTTGTCGAACACGGCGCGACCGCGGATGGTGCCGGTTTTCGGGTTGACCTGGTTGTCGACGAAGTTCATCACGCCCTGGTGCGGGTTGCCGTCTTCGTTGGAGAGGCCGAGGTACACCGGCGTGGTCGCACCGCGCTTGCCCTGGCGAGCGAGCTGGGTGTATTTGAGGAACACACGCTCATCAGCGTCGAAGTAGGCGTATACCTTGTCGGTGGACACCACACTGGTCAGCGCGGTGGTATCAGCGGTCACCAAGTTGCCGGCGGTGATTTCCGCACGGCTGACGCGACCACTGATCGGCGCGGTGACACGGGTGAAGCTCAGGTTCAGTTTGGCCAGGTCCAGTTGTGCCTGGAGGGCACCGACGGCGGCGCGGGCTTCTTGAGCAGCGCTGGTGCGCGAATCGGCCAGCTCGGCGGAGATCGCGTTGCTGGTGCGCAGACGTTCGCCACGCTGGGATTCGTTTTCGCTGCGGGTGGCGTTGGCGCGGGATTGGGCAACCAGGGCTTCGAGGCGGCGGACCTCTGCCTGGAATGGGCGCGGGTCGATCTGGAACAACAGGTCGCCTTTCTTGACCAAAGCGCCTTCAGTGAAGGCCACTTCATCGATCTGGCCAGAGACCCGTGGACGAATTTCTACGGTTTCCGGCGCTTCGAGGCGTCCGGTGAATTCATCCCACTCGTTAACCGGTTGTTCCAGCACCTTGGCCACGCTGACCTTGGCTGCGGGCATAGTGGCGGCCGTGTCCGGAGTCTTGCCGCAGGCGCTCATCACCAGTACGGCCAACAGGGCCAACGGGAAGCGTAAATGTTTGAGTGATTGTTCCATGGATGCATCCGCCAATGTATTGAGAATGGACGGATGATGCTCGGCGAGGATGTATCGCACGAATCGAACGAAGCAAAGGTAACTATCATTCGGAATGATATAAGCCCCGGGCAAGCTCTCTAGCCTGCACCTTTTGTTAGGCGGCTCTCAATTGGGCTGATGACAAATCAGTGTTGCGGGGAATGCAAAGGTTCAGCTTGAGACCGCGTTGTGCCCTATCGCGAGCTTGCTCGCGATAGGGCCAGAAGCCCTCATGCAAAATCAGGATCAAGCAAGGCTATCCGGATCACCGAAGAACATCTGAATCCTCGACCGCAGCCAACGCTCGCCCGGATCATTATCCTGCGACCCACGCCAGGCCATGTGCAATTCAAAACTGCGCACCGGCAACGGCGGGTCTTCAGCCCGCACACCACCGGCCGCCGTCAACGCTTCAGCCGTGTAATCCGGCACGGTCGCGACAATATCGGTCCCGCTGATGAGTGTGCTGAGTCCGTTGAACTGCGGCACTGCGAGCACCACATGTCGTTTGCGTCCGAGCTTTTCCAGCTCTTCATCTATAAAGCCGCTCAGGTCGCCGGCGAACGACACCAGCGCATGAGGCCGTGCGCAGAAATCATCCAGGCTCAACGGCCCCGGCACCGTGTCGGCCCGCAACAGCTTTGGCATGCTGCGGCGCAGTACTTTGCGCTTGGCGTTGGCCGGCAGGTCGGCGGTGTAGCTGACGCCGATGGAAATTTCGCCTGAGGCCAGCAGGCTCGGCATCAGGATGTAGTTGGCCCGACGCACCACCAGCACGATCCCCGGTGATTCGGCGCGCAGGCGCTTGAGCAGCATCGGCAGCAACGCGAACTCGACATCGTCCGACAGACCGATGCGAAACACCGCGGTGCTGGTGGCCGGGTCGAATTCCGCCGCACGACTGACCGCGGTGGAAATCGAATCCAGTGCAGGAGAGAGCAGGGCGAAGATTTCCACCGCCCGGGCGGACGGTTCCATGCTGCGCCCGGTACGCACGAACAGCGGATCATCGAACAGCCCGCGCAGGCGCGAGAGTGCCGCACTGATGGCCGGCTGGCCGAGGAACAATTTCTCCGCAGCGCGGGTCACGCTGCGTTCGTGCATCAATGTTTCGAAAACGATTAACAGGTTCAGGTCGACACGACGCAGGTCATTACGATTCATCTGGAGTCCTGGCAGAGTCATCAAGCTTGACGAGAGCGGCCATATGAGAACAATGGCCGGCATGAATATTAAGGGGAAAGGCTGCTACTCTGCACCGAGTAATTCAGTTTTCCTGAAATGGCTGCTTCGGTTGTTGTACGGCATTTGATGATGTCACCGGCGCTGCGGAATCAATGACAGGCATGTCGACTATTAATAGCCACTGATAGTCTTGGGTAGAAAGCCCAGATAGAGTTCAGGGCATTAGAGGTTTCTTTGACGAGGTTTGCGATGTCCCGCACGATCCGTTTTCACAAGTTTGGTCCAGCCGAGGTGCTCAAATGCGAAGAGCATGCGGCCGCTCTCCCTGCGCCGGGCGAAGTGCAGGTGCGCGTCGAGGCGATTGGCATCAGCTGGTACGACATTCTCTGGCGCCAGAACCTGGCCTCGTCCCACGCTCGCCTGCCTTCTGGCCTTGGCCATGAAATGTCCGGCGTCGTGACGGCGGTTGGCGAAGGCGTCGATGATCTGGCAGTCGGCGACAAAGTCGCCAGCTTCCCGGCTGAAAGCCCCAACGATTATCCGGTCTACGGCGAGCAGATCGTTCTGCCGCGCTCGGCACTCACTCGTTACCCGGACGTCCTCAGCCCGATCGAAGCCAGCGTGCATTACACGCCGCTGCTGATCGCTTATTTCGCTTATGTCGATCTGGCACGGGTCAAACCCGGGCAATTCGCCCTGGTGACCGACGCCAGTCACTGTGCCGGTCCGTCCTTTGTACAGCTGGGCAAGGCTCTGGGTATCCGGGTCATTGCCGCGACCAAGACAGCGGAAGAGCGTGAGAATCTGCTGTCCCTGGGTGCAGAGAAAGTCATCGTCACCGAAGAACAGGATCTGCTGATGCAGATCAACAAGATCACCGACAACCGTGGCGTGGACGTTGTGTTCGACGGTCTCGGCGGTCCACAGATGTCGTTGCTTGGCGATGTACTTGCACCTCGCGGCAGTCTGGTGCTGTACGGCCTGCAAGGCGGCAACCAGACGCCATTTCCGGCCTGCGCAGCGTTCCAGAAAAACATTCAGTTCTTTGTGCATTGCATCGGCAACTTCACTGGCAAGCCGGAACTGGGGATCATCCAGGACCAGGTTGCACTGCAACGTGCCTTGCGCGACATCAACCAGATGACCGCCGACCGCGTGCTGCTGCCGCTCAAGACTCGGGTCTTCCCGTTTGCCGAGTTTGTCGAAGCTCACCGCTACATGGACGAATGCCCATGCCGCGAACGGGTCGCCCTCCAGGTCGAACCTGCATAAGCCCTTCAAATAAGCCCCTTCTGCAAGAGTCCGTGCCCAACGGACTCTTCTGCTTTCAGCACCTGCCAAAATGAGACATCCTATTGCCCCATCAATGGGTCAGTTCAGCAACTGAACTGGTTTTTGCTCTCAATCTGTATCTTCTAATCATCATATAAGCCTTGATAATTGAATGATTACTTTCATCTCAAGGAATGAGTCATGGCTGGGTATCGGCTTGATACTTTTCAATACGCACTGTTAATACATATCCGACCAATAGTTCGTTGTTGCGCAGTTGCCAAAAAAACATGGGTGACTTCTTTCTCTATTTCTTGTGCTAATTGTCTGTGGGACGCTGTCGGACATTTCCTAGGATGTCGCTCTCAGCCGTTAGAGGCTGGTTCTACATGGGCTCGCGGCCACCTGCCTCTGGCCGGAGCAGGGGAGACTTTCAGTTATTTCAAATAATTACTAAAAGCTTAAGTGCTAGCATTTGGCAATAGCGTCCAGTACTTCAATCGTGGCAAGCAACCCATTGCGCAATGCGTGTCGTTGTTGGCGCGATATCGAACTTACAAGCATCAGGTAAATAAAGATGACCAATATCCATGACCAAGCGATGAACTATGTCTATCAGCAAGTGCTGCAGCGATTGCTGAGTTTCTTCTCGCGCGCCGAACGCACGGCATTGCAGCTGATGATTCAGCGACTGGTGGTGGCCGCCGGGGGGATGGAGCGTATTGGCGATTACAAGGTACTGGCGATTCAGTCCGGCTCCCGCGACAGTTGTTACACCCTGGCGCTGCTACGCGCTGCACAGCTGAGTATCGCCGGCCGGGCGCCTGCGACATTCCAGTTGCGAGTGGCATCCTTGCGCTTGAACGGCGCAAGCCCGACGGCCCTGGAAAACATCCATCGCAGCTACAGCGCCTTGTTCCTCTACGACGATCCTCGGGTGGAAGTGTTGATGGTTGATAACCGGGAAGTCCTGCCGTTCAACCACCTGACGCCGATTTCCGAAGGCGGCCGTGAGTCGAATCGGCTCAATCTTTTGATGGTGGGCCATCGTCGCGCCTGGAACGGGCCGTTGGATCTGTGGGACGACGGGTATCTGGCCACTGGCGAGTTCTATGGGCAAATCGCTCGTTGGGACAACGGTGTCGATGCATTGATCAGTAGCGACTCACCTCGTCAGCAGAAGCGGTTTCTCGACGGATTGAAACGTGCTGCCGCCAAGGCCGGGCTCAAGACGTCGAATAACCACGAAACCGGCTATGAGGAGCTTTTCGCGCTGCTCGATGAACTGGGCAGCGACTGCTACCGCGCTTTGTATGCTGAGCATGACCAGGTAGCGTGGCGTCCGGCCGAACGATTTGAGGCCTGTCGTCGCGCCACGTACATCGACATTCACGACATGCTGGTCAGCAACCTGGAAGAGCGTTGGCCGCTGCTCACAGAGTTTCTCGGTTTTCAACCTGACGAACTGGCGGCTCAGCTCAGCGACAACGAGTACGTCAGCCTTTCTATCTCTGTATACATGCGGGGGTTGCAATCGTGCTTCATGCACGACCGCGGCTACGAGACGGGTGTCGCCGAATACCTGCATCGGGCATTGGTGAAGATGCGGCGCAAACAGCTGGCGGAACGGTTGTGTGAACAAGCGGTAGAGGCGTTCGGCAATCCGGCGGCGTTGGCCGAGCAGCGCGTGCTGGCAGCGGCCGAGGCTCAAAAAAACCTTGGCCTGAACGAGGCTCAACTGGTGTGCCTGCTGTTTTCACCTTTCGTTGAGAATGGCGCGGCGCTTGAGCGTTTTCTGCGCCAGTGTCACCCCGGCATGCTCGTGGCGATGCCTGATTTGCACCGGGCAATGCAGGGCAATCCGGTGCCGGAGCAGGTTCTGCAATGGATGACCGACGTCAGCGGGTTGCCTGTCAGCTTGATCGGCAAGCTTTACCGCATGAGCCCGGTGTCTGCGGATGAGGGCAGGGCAGGCGCGCTGGAAATCGACGGCGCGTGTGTGCAAGCAGCAGCCGACTTTGACGACGACACGGCGGTGGCGGATGAATGGTCAGCGGGGCGCTGAAAGTGCGTGGCTCGACAGACTTCTTGACGATGCATGACGACGTTCACACGGCATTCGGCCCTCGCCCATGAAAGGCCCACGAGAAACTGACTTCGCGTATCAGGCGGTGTACCGATATCTGACTAACCTGATCAACGAACCGGTCAGTGACACGCGAGTCCGTCTGCCTTCGTTGCGACAGTTGGCGGAGCGTCTGAGCGTATCGATCTCGACCATTCAGTACGCTTATTCGCTTCTGGAGAAGGAAGGGCGCGTTTATTCGGTGGCCAAGTCCGGATATTACGCGTTACCGGTGTCCTCCATCAGCACGTTCAGCAGTGGCAACGACCTGCTCGAAACCGTTTATGTCAACGCCAGGCGACCCGGAATGCTGGTCTTGAGCGCCGATGAGCCGGCGTTATTGCAACCCCTCGACAGTCCATTGTTACTGCTGGAACGAGAACTGCTGCGCCAGTATCCGCGTCAGCCGCAACCGACATCGCAACCTTGCGGCGAGCTGGAGTTGCGCATTGCCCTGGCAGCGCGCTACACCACCTCGCCGCTGCGCTGCTGGCATGCCGACGATGTCTATATTGGCGCCGACCTGCGTGGCGTGCTGGAAATACTGATCGCTGTGTTGAATCTCAAGGACGCCACGGTGTTGGTCGAGTCGCCGTGCGACTGGGCGATTCTGAGGTTGCTCCAGGCTGCGCAGGTGCGAGTGATCGAGCTGGCGGTGCAATCCAGCGGTGGCCTGGACGTCGAATGGCTCAAGGAGCTGCTGGAGACCGAGCCGGTGCGGCTGGTGATGGTTTCATCCGGGCTGAACATGCCGCGAGGCAGCCTGGCACCCGACGACAACCGACAGGTCGTCGCGCAGTTGCTGGAGCGACATGGCAGTTGGGTGTTGGAAAACGACTGCTACGGCGAACTCGGATTCGAACCGGACGGCCAGCGGTTTCGCGACTTGCTGGATCCCGATCGGCTGATCGTGTTTTCCACCTTCGAGAAAATCATCGGACCGGAGGCGCCATACGGCTATCTGCTGTCGCGGCATTTCAGTGCTGAGCTGCAACGGCACTTTCTGCTGCGGTCGTTCCGCTTGTCACCGATTCGCCAGAAAGCCATCGCTCGCTTGTACGGCAACGGACGTGTCGATCAGCATCTCCAGGTACTACGGCGGATGCTCAAGGACCGCAAGGTGCAGATGACTCAGCTGTTGCAGGAGCGTTTGGGAGATGCCTTGCACTTTGTCGAACCCCAGGGCGGTGCAACCATCTGGGTCCGTTCGCTGCGCCAGGTCGATGTACGTCGGGTGTTCCAGCGCCTGCTCAAGCACCAGGTGGTGATCGCACCGGGAGAGCTGTTCAGTCTCCAGGGCTTGCACGCGCAACACTTGCGCCTGAGTCACACCTTCGGCGGTGATCACGACCTTGCCGCAGCAATGGGCTTGTTAGGGGACGCGTTGCGTCTGGAGTCGATCGATTGAACGGGGCCACACACCCTGAGTGACACTCATGGATCGATCCCATCGCGCTGCGGTCAAACTGCCAGTAAACTGCGTTCCTATTCCTGAACCACTCTACTTCAGAGGTTTTGCATGACACTCAGTCCTTTTGCGGGCAAACCGGCACCGGTAGAACTGTTGGTCGATATCCCGCGACTGGTAACGGCCTATTACACCGGCCAGCCCGATGCCTCCATTTCGACCCAGCGCGTAGCTTTTGGCACGTCCGGGCACCGAGGCAGCTCGTTCGACTTGAGTTTCAACGAATGGCACGTTCTGGCGATCAGCCAGGCAATCTGCCTGTACCGCGAAGCCCAAGGCATTGACGGCCCACTGTTCGTCGGTATCGACACCCACGCGTTGTCCACCCCGGCCGGCGCCAGTGCCCTTGAAGTGCTGGCCGCCAACGGCGTGACGGTAATGATTGCCGAGGGTGACGAATACACCCCGACCCCGGCCATTTCCCATGCAATTCTTTGCTACAACCGCGGGCGTACGTCGGGCCTGGCAGACGGCGTCGTCATCACGCCGTCCCACAACCCACCGCAAAGCGGTGGCTACAAATACAACCCTACCAACGGTGGCCCGGCCGATACCCACATCACCAAGTGGATCGAAGCCAAGGCCAACGAACTGCTGAGCAACAAGCTCGCCGGCGTCAAACGCATCAGCTACGAGCAGGCGCTGAAGGCCAGCACGACCCATCGTCACGACTACCTCAATACCTACGTCGCCGACCTGATCAACGTGATCGACTTCGATGCCATCCGTGATGCCAAGCTGCGTCTGGGTGTCGATCCGCTGGGCGGAGCCGGGGTGCGCTACTGGTCGGCGATTGCCGAGCATTACCGTCTGGATCTGGAAGTGGTCAACAAACAGGTCGATCCGACCTTCCGCTTCATGACCGTCGACTGGGATGGTCAGATCCGCATGGACCCATCGTCCACTCACGCCATGCAGGGCCTTATCGGTCTGAAAGAGCGTTTCGACGTAGCATTCGCGTGCGACCCGGACCACGATCGCCATGGCATCGTGACCCCGTCCGGTGGTTTGCTCGCGCCGAACAACTACCTCGCCGTATCGATCGATTACCTGTTCCAGAACCGCCCGCAATGGCGCGCCGATGCGGCCGTGGGTAAAACCGTGGTCAGCAGCGGCTTGATCGATCGCGTGGCAAAACGTCTGGGTCGTCGCCTGTACGAAGTGCCGGTCGGCTTCAAGTGGTTTGCTGACGGCCTGTTCGACGGCTCTCTGGGCTTTGGCGGCGAAGAAAGCGCCGGTGCTTCGTTCCTGCGCAAGGATGGCAGCGTCTGGTGCACCGACAAGGACGGCTTGATCCCGGCACTGCTGGCCGCAGAAATGACCGCCCGCACTAGCCGCGACCCAAGTCAGGCCTATCGCGCCTTGACCGATGAGCTGGGCGAGCCGTTTTCGGTGCGCGTCGACGCCAAGGCCAATCCTGAGCAGAAGGCACTGCTGAGCAAATTGTCGCCGGATCAGGTCACTTCGACCCAACTGGCGGGCGAAGCGATCCAGAGCATCCTCAGCCATGCACCGGGTAACGACCAAGCGATCGGTGGTCTGAAAGTCATGACCGAGAACGGCTGGTTCGCGGCGCGCCCGTCGGGCACCGAAGACATCTACAAGATCTACGCTGAAAGCTTCGTCAGTGACGACCACCTCAAGCAATTGGTGGCAGAAGCGCAAACACTGGTGGACGGCGCGATCTCTGCGAAGTAACCCGGAATGTAAAAAGGGGCGGCCTTGACGGTCGCCCCTTTTTTTGTCCCGCATTTACAAGATCAAGCCAGGTCCACCAGGACGATTTCACTGTCTTCGATAGCGGTCACCCGCAACACCTGCTCATCGGCAACCGCAATACCGTCTCGAGCTTGTGCACGCAAGCCATTGACTTCAATGATGCCGGTGGCCGGTACCAGATAGGCGCGACGGCCTTTGTCCAGGCGATACTCGGCGGATTCACCGGCCTTAAGGTTCGCGGCCACCAATCGCGCATCAGCTCGAATCCGCAGGCTTTGATCGTCGCCGGCCTTACCGCTCGCCAGCGTTACGAAACCTTCGCGCTGGCCTTTTGGAAAAGGCTTGGCGCCCCAGGACGGTGCCAAACCGGTTTCGTTCGGGATGATCCAGATCTGGAAGATCCTGGTCTCGGTCGCTTCCAGGTTGTATTCACTGTGAGCGATCCCGGTGCCGGCGCTCATGACCTGAACGTCGCCCGCTTCGGTACGACCCTTGTTGCCCAGGTTGTCTTCGTGAGTGATTGCGCCTTCACGGACATAAGTGATGATTTCCATGTCCCGGTGCGGGTGTTTCGGGAACCCGGTACCAGCGGCAATCACGTCGTCGTTCCACACCCGCAGGTTGCCCCAGTTCATGCGTTTTGGGTCATGGTATTCGGCGAACGAAAAGTGGTGATGAGCATCCAACCAGCCATGGTTGGCGCCGCCCAAGGATTTGAAGGGTCTGAGTTCAAGCATGATCGTCTCCTGAAAAGGTTCGTCATGGGGCAGAGCGCCTGAGCCACGAAACGCGAACCGGTGGTTGATGGCGAGCATCATCCATCAGGAATTGATCGATAAAAAGCGTAAAAAATGCCTCAATACAATCGAATAATTTGATATTGAATCACCTCGAAAGAGTCTCACCCAACCTTCACTTCATCGCATAAGCCAATGACCTGTAAGCATTTCACTAGAACTGAACGGCAAATGCAGACACCATAGCCCTCAACAGCCTCACTCCCTGGAGTCAGCCCGCGTGCCGCAACACACCCCCGATCTTCCTCCTGAACTTCGTCCCTTGGCCGAGATGCCGCTGCTCAAGCGTCTGGCCGCCCGGCTCTTTGGTCACGGCCTGACGCGTCTGCGCGCACAACACCGGGCATCCTGGCTGCACGGCCAGGCCGATGGCTTTCGCAGCGGGCACAGCGCCGGGGTGGATTACGGCTATAAAGAAGGCAAGCTTGAAGGGTTGGAGGAAGGCCGGCAGGTATTACTGATCCGCGACTCGCGCTCGACCGAACACCGGCCGCCCAACGTTGACGACAATCTGTTCGACGATTGGCGTCTTCCGTTGAGCGCTGAGTTGAAGAAGCGGATGAAGACGGATGTCGCTCGACTGCTGCCACCACACGCCCAGCCCAGTGCCGCGCAGTGGAAAATGATCTTCAGTGACACACCCTCGACCTCGGTGATTGCCGGCGCGGGTGCGGGCAAGTCGACCACGTTGGTGTTGCGCATTTTGCTGCTGACCCATTATCTGGGGTTCGAGCTGAGTTCGATGACGGTGGTGACCTTTACCCGTGAATCGCGCAAAGACTTCATCAATAAATTGATCGAGCTGTTTGCACTCTGGGGCCGGTCGCTCAGTTTCAAAGAGGCGCGTGATCTGGTGCGTACCTTTCATTCGCGCATCCTGCCGATGGTTCGCAGTCTGCCGGGCTTCGAGCGGCTGCAAGCTTTCGAAAACCTCAGTCACCGTGCGCAAAGTGGCGATGAGGAGGTCGACAGCAATCCTTTCGACCTGCGCATCAACGACGCCCAGCGCCAGCAACTCAACGCTTGTTATCACAGCCTGCACACTCGCAATGAGCGCTTTCGCGAATTGATCCAGCCATTGTCCCGTCACGCGCTGCAGCTCAAGGAGCTGGAGCGCGATCACCCGGACGTGCAGAAGCGCATGGCCGTGACCGAACTGGCCGCCAAGCGTGACGAAGAGCTCTGCGACGCTATCGAAGACTTGTGGTTTCGTGCGGGAGCCTGGCCAATCAAAGGCATCGAGCCGATGCGCCAGACGTTCGATATCAACGGCTCAACATTTCATTGTCATGGCTATATCCCGAGCCTGGACGCTTGGGTGGTGCTGGGGTTCGATCCCCGGGAAAACCCGCAGGTCAGCCGCCCGAATGCCAAATTGAGCGTGCGCGCGGAATGGGCTGTCAAACGCACTCTATTTCAAGCTTTCTGTCGTAAGCCATTGATATGGATGGACAGTTACGAGTCATCAAAGCGTATATTGGCGTCCCTTGGAGGCGATGCTAGTGCCGGGCCGGGCTTCGATTACAAGGTCAAGGGCGAGCTCAGCTCTGCGCCATTACTGGACTGTTTTGTCGCCGCCGCCGGATTTATCGAGAATCTTGGCCTGGATGTACCCAATGCCGTGGGTCAGATGAGTTTTGCCAAGGACGACCCCGACCGGTTTTTCTTCGAAGCCTTGAGCCTGTACTGGCGAGCGCTGGAAGATCACCTGCTCGATCAGAAACCACCGGTAATGACCTACAACCGGATGTTCGCCTTGTTCAGCGAACATTCGCCGGAAAACCTGAAACTGCTGGGCGATGAGCTGCTCAGGCCGATGTCGCACTTGATGATCGATGAATTTCAGGACGTATCACCGCAAATCGTTTCCTGGATCCGCGCGAGCCTGATGGAAATCCGCAGTCGCGGTCCGGCCATGCACGTGGGGCGCGGCGCACAACGTTCGTCGTTGCTCTGTGTCGGCGATGACTGGCAGTCCATTTATGGCTGGCGGGGCAGTTCGCCAACGTACTTCATGGAATTCAACAAGGAATTCCCTTCGCCGAGCACGACCAAGGTGATGCTGAGCGACAACTATCGCAGCCATCAACACATCATCGATGCTGCCGAGCATATTGTTCGTGCGGCGCCGGCGATCGCTGGCAAGAAGGCCAAGGCCAGTGGCGAGCCCAAGGCATTGCTGCCGGTTAACGTTCTCGATCGTGACGATCAAGGCATGGCCAAACGCCTGATGGAGCACTACAGAAAGGGCGATTCAATCTTGATGCTTTATCGAAAAAGCAGCGATAAGTTATTGATAGCAGAGCATATTCAGTCTGTAGTTAATGTTGATTCTAGTTTTCCGTACGAAGCGCGACGGCTCAAGCAACTGACGTATCACAGCGCCAAGGGACTTCAGGCTGACGCCGTGTTCCTGCTGGGTGATTGTCAGCACCTGACCAGTTCGCCGTACAAGAACCAGGTCTATCGCATGGCGGGTCTGGGCAAGGCTGGCGACAGCGAAGCGTACGACAGCGCACAGAAAGACGAGATCCTGCGACTGGCTTACGTCGGCATCACTCGGGCGGTGAGTCATTGCTATTGGTATGTCGATGGGCAAGACACCCAGGCAGCCAACATGCCTAAAGCTTCCGATCGGATCGGCAAAGGCAAAGTGTTCTTTACCGATCACCGACTGGGCAAGACATCGGCGTGAACCTTAAGAGATCGTCGCTCACAAAAAAGCCCACTTAACGTGGGCTTGTTGTTGAGTGTTCAGCCTTCAGGCGTAGCTCCTGAGGGCGGTGGGTGGAATGAAAGCCTCAAGCTCGTCTTCCACCGCTTCGATTATTCGTTCTACATCCGCAGCATTCATTACCGTCGCGCAAGGAATGCCGGCGATGGCGATCATGGTCTCGCCACTGGCACGGTCAAATAGACGGGCAATCATACTGCCCGGCGCATCCATGCTCGCCTCGAAACCCATGGGATGAAAATGCCAGCGCATCAGCTGGCAGGCGTTTGGAAAGGTGACTTTACTGAACCCTTTATTCATATGTAGCCCGCCTCATTCATCGAGCGCTTCCTTTAGCTCATGTTAGGAGGGAAGAGCCTTCAATGGCTCAACCGGTGACTGCCTTTAAAAGTAGCAGCCAAATGTGAAAACAATGTGGATTTTTCAGGCCGTTTAGCGATTGGTTCAGTTTTTTTGATGCAGGTCACGGGAACGGTCGGTATTCGGCAGTTGGCCACCACTGGTTGGTCATTGAAGCCGAGACGGAATTTCGGCAAGCTCGTTTTTTTCTCGCCGAGTCCTTTATGCAAGCCGATGATGATGGTCCGCTGCAAACCCAGGCCACGGGCGACACGGTGATGCGTTATCACTTGCGCTGGAAACACCGGGACCTGGACGGGGTGATGGCGCTCTATCACTCAGAGATTCAGTACAGCGATTTTTTCCAGAACCGTGTGATGGGGCTGTCCGAATTACGTGAATACGTGCGCAGCAGCATGCCCCGCGATCCCGATGAAGCCCTGGAACATTCGGACCGTATTCGTCTGGACGGCAACACGGCGTTCATTCAATACCGTATAACCCTTCGCGGCGGTGAAGGCCTGGTGTCATTCCGGGCCAGCGAGGCGATTACCGTCCGTGACGGACTGATCTGGCGGGTCAACGAATATGCCTCGCTGGTGCATGAACAGCCCGTCAGCAAAGCCGCCAGCAGCCAACGTCCGGCGGTCAGTCGACTCGGGCTGTCTGCACGCCAGCTGAGTTTCATGGCTGAAGACTTGCAGCAGTATTTTCAGCGCCAACAACCTTATCTCGATCCCGAACTCGACCTGCAACGGGTGGCGAAGGAGTGCGGGTATAGCCGCAATCAGATTTCCTACCTGCTGAATCAGGTGCTTGGCCAGAGCTTCTATCGATACGTCAACCAGGCGCGCCTGCAGCATTTGCTCGCGGCACTGGATAACGCCACGCCGCCACTGCGGATCGACGAACTGGCGTTTGCCGCGGGGTTCAATTCGCTGTCGGCGTTTTATAGCTGCTTCCGTCAGCACACCGGCCAGTCGCCCAAGGCCTACGTAAAACAAATTTCTTTGCGTGCACGCGCGCAAGACAGCCTCTAAGCCCACGCACTAGGATCGACGCCATCGAAGTTTGAGTGGCGGAGTCTTGCATGTCGGCGTGGCGCACTATCAGTTTGTGGATGGATCAACTCGACGAGCCATTGTTGGCGCGTCCGCCGTTGGAACAGGATCTGGACGTCGACGTCGCCATCATAGGCGCGGGGTACACCGGGCTCTGGACCGCGTACTACCTCAAACGCCAGGCACCCGACCTGAGCATTGCCATCGTTGAAGCGCAAACCGCCGGTTTTGGCGCCTCGGGGCGTAACGGCGGCTGGCTGATGGGCAATGTGCTGGGCGAAGACCGCTTACTCGCCGACTTGCCGCCCGAACAGCGCCGGGCTTCTTTCGATTTGCTGCACGGCATTCCGGATGAAGTCGGTAGGGTCCTCGAGCGTGAAGACATCGACTGCGACTACCGCAAAGGCGGGGCGCTGTATTGCGCTGCCCGCTATCCGGAACAGGAAGCGAGCCTTCGGCACTATCTCGACACGCTCTATAGCCAGGGATTGACCGAAAGCGATTACCGCTGGCTCAGCCCCGAGCAGTTGGCGCAACAGATCAGAGTCGCCAAACCTTATGGCGGTATCTATGCACCGCACGTCGCGACCATTCACCCGGCAAAGTTGGTGCGAGGTCTGGCTCGGGTGGTGGAGAAAATGGGCGTCAGGATTTACGAGAACAGCCCGGTCACCCAGTGGCAATCGGGTGGTCTGCGCACGGCGCAAGCCTCGGCTCGCAGTCGTTGGATCGTGCCGGCGGTCGAAGGTTACTCGGTCACCTTGCCACCGTTGGGGCGCTATCAGCTGCCGGTGCAAAGCTTGATAGTCGCCACCGAGCCATTATCCGCTGCTACGTGGGATGAAATCGGCCTGAGTCGCGGCCAGGCCTTCAGCGAAAGCAGCCGCCAAGTCACTTACGGTCAGCGCACGGCTGACAACCGGTTGGTGTTCGGCGCGCGGGGCGGTTATCAGTTCGCTGCCAGGTTGCGCCATGACTTCGACTTGACCACCAGCGAAGTGGAGCTGCGGCGTTATCTGTTTGGCGAACTCTTCCCGCAGCTCAAGAACGTGCGGATTACCCATGCCTGGGGCGGAAATCTGGGGATGTCCAGGCGTTTCAAGCCGCACATGCTGTGCGATCAGGCAAGCGGCATCGCCTTGTCGGGTGGCTATGGCGGGGAGGGCGTCGGTGCCAGCAACCTGGGTGGCCGGACTCTGGCCGACCTGATTCTGCAGCGCGACACCGAGCTGGTTCGCCAGCCGTGGGTCATCCAGGGAGGGCTCGATGCGCTCCGGGCCTGGGAGCCGGAGCCCTGCCGCTGGCTCGGCTACAACGCAATCATCCGCAGCTTCGCCCACGAAGACCAGACCCTGGCCAACCCGGCCACCGCACCATGGCGTCGCAAACTGGCCACCGGTATTGCCGGCTTCATGGAAGGTTTCATGCAGTAAACGGCGCGCTCTTCATCTATAGGCTCAATCGACAGGTACTCCCATGAGCATCACGCAATTCAAGAACACCGCAACCTTGAAGCTGGAAGAGTCGAATCCTGTCGCCGTGCCGCTGGGTATGCCCGTGGCGGTGGCCTCGACCACCAGTGTCGAGCGCGACGATGGCGTCGAAACCGGTGTCTGGGAATGCACGCCCGGCCGCTGGCGGCGGCAGATCGTCGCCCAGGAGTTCTGTCACTTCATCCAGGGGCGATGCACGTTTACCCCGGATGACGGTGAAACTCTGCACATAGAAGCCGGCGATGCACTGATGTTGCCAGCCAACAGCCTCGGTATCTGGGATATCCAGGAAACCGTGCGCAAGACCTACGTTTTGATTTTTTGATCCTCTGATTGCCTGCCAGCTCTCCAATAAAAAGAAGACAAACCAAACAGGAATCGACTCATGATCCGAAAGACACTGATTCTGGCCCCACTTGCGCTCATCGCGACCCTTGGCCACGCGGCCGAGACCGTCAAGATCTACAACTGGTCGGAATACATCGCCCCGGACACCACCAAAAACTTCCAGAAAGATACCGGTATCGCGTTCAGTTATGACGTCTTCGACAGCAATGAAACCCTCGACGGCAAATTGATGACCGGCAAATCCGGCTACGATGTGGTCTTCCCGTCCAACCACTTCATGGCGCGGCAGATTCAAGGCGTGGCGCTGAAGAAGCTCGACAAGAGCCAACTGCCGAACTGGAAAAACCTCAACCCTGCGTTGCTCAAGGCCTTGCAAACCAATGACCCAGGCAACGAGCACGGCTTCCCGTACCTCTGGGGCAGCACCGGCATCGGTTACAACATCGCCAAGGTCAAGGCCGTGTTGGGTGATAACGCGCCAGTGGACTCCTGGGACCTGATTTTCAAACCCGAGAACATGAAAAAGCTACAGAAGTGCGGCGTGGCCATCCTCGACAACGGCCCCGAACTGTTGCCGGCGGCACTGAACTACCTGGGCCTGCCGCATCACAGCAAGAACCCGGAAGACTACAAAAAGGCTGAAGCGCTGCTGATGAAAATCCGCCCGTATGTCAGCTATTTCCACTCGTCCAAGTACACCAGCGACCTGGCCAACGGCGACATCTGCGTGGCCGTCGGCTTCTCTGGTGACATTCTGCAAGCTGAAAACCGCGCGAAAGAAGCCAAGAACGGCATCGACATCGGCTATTCGATTCCCAAGGAAGGCGCCGCCATCTGGTTCGACATGGTTGCCATGCCCGTAGACGCCCCGGATGAAAAAGCCGGCTACGCCTTCATGAACTACCTGCTGCGTCCGGACGTCATGGCCAGCATCAGCAACTACGTGCACTACGCCAACGGTAACGAGCAGGCCGACAGCCTGATCGACCCGGCGATCAAGAATGACACCAAGGTCTACCCGACCCCGGACATGATGGGGAAATTGTTCGCACTGGAGGCGATGCCGCTGAACATCGACCGGGTTCGTACGCGGGTGTGGAACAAGATTCGTACCGGGAGTTGAGGCTTCATATTTTGTAGATGCCTGTTTATACAAATGCGGGTCAGCGACGCGTTGGTCGTTTCTCTGAGTCCGGACGTATCTATCTGCTAACGGCTGTCGTTGACCAACGGCAGCCGTTTTTTGTTGATTGGCGATTGGGGCGGTTGGTCGTTTCAGCAATTGCGTCAGGCAGAAGTGGAAGGCAGGGCCGATTTTTTGACGTGGGTTGTGATGCCCGATCACGGGTTCATGATTATCCGCTGAGGGATGCGTGTTGATTGTGAGTATCTGACGACTGTGTCCGACTGCGCAGCAGTCGCCAAAATCTAAAACCCAACAAATCTCCAACTGATATCAATGCACTGGCACTCATATTAATAACTCACACAAAGTGAGACCCCATCGACAAAAATAAACTTACCGCTATTTAATAATTAAATAGCAAATCGTCAGACAATTTTCGCAAGCCTCCATCTAACAAACAATATTTCGACAGCGCAGGCCTTGTTTCCGGGTACTTGCAGGAACAACTCAATTTGACGTCAAAAAAGTAGTGGACGTTTGATTTCAAATTGTGTCAGTTTTCTTTCGCCTTCATTGGGCGAGTGATAGGACGATCTCGCCAGAGATTGTCGCTGTCTGACAAAAAACTGTTCCATAGCTAAACAAGGAAGTGTGTTTATGTCGAAAGTAAAAGACAACGCTATTGGTACCGCCGAACAGGCGTTCCAGCCACTGCAAGCATTGGCTGCATCCAGTTCTGCATTCAACCAGATCAATAGCTTCAGCCATCAGTATGATCGGGGCGGTAACCTTACGGTCAATGGCAAACCCTCCTTCTCCGTCGACCAGGCAGCTACCCAGTTGCTGCGCGATGGCGCTGCCTACCAGGACAAGGACGGCAGCGGCAAAATCGAACTCACCTACACGTTCCTGACCTCGGCGTCGTCGAGCACCATGAACAAGCACGGGATCACCGGGTTCAGCCAGTTCAGCGCTCAGCAAAAAGGCCAGGCTGTGCTTGCCATGCAATCCTGGGCCGATGTGGCCAATGTAACGTTCACCGACAAGGCGACGGGCGGCGACGGTCACATGACCTTCGGCAACTACAGCGGCGGTCAGGATGGCGCAGCGGCCTTCGCCTATCTGCCTGGCACCGGCGCGGGTTATGACGGTACTTCCTGGTACCTGACCAACAGCAGCTACACGCCAAACAAAACGCCGGACCTGAACAATTACGGCCGGCAAACCTTGACTCACGAAATCGGTCACACCCTGGGCCTGGCCCATCCTGGCGACTACAACGCCGGCGAGGGCGCTCCGACCTACAACGACGCGTCCTACGGGCAAGACACCCGCGGTTACAGCGTCATGAGCTACTGGAGTGAAAGCAATACCAGCCAGAACTTCAGCAAGGGCGGCGTCGAAGCCTATTCGTCCGGTCCGCTGATGGACGATATCGCGGCCATCCAAAAACTCTACGGTGCCAACACCACCACCCGGACCGGCGACACCACTTACGGATTCAACTCCAACGCCGGGCGCGACTTTCTGAGCGCGACTTCGTCGTCGGACAAGGTTGTGTTTTCGGTATGGGATGCGGGCGGCAAGGACACCCTGGACTTCTCCGGTTTCACCCAGAACCAGAAAATCAACCTCAATGAGGCCTCGTTCTCCGACGTTGGCGGCCTGGTGGGTAACGTGTCCATCGCCAAGGGCGTCACCGTCGAGAACGCTATCGGCGGTTCAGGTAACGACCTGCTGATCGGCAATAGCGTGTCCAACGAACTGAAGGGCGGTGCCGGCAACGACATCCTCTTCGGCGCGGGCGGTGCGGACAAACTGTGGGGTGGCGCCGGTTCGGATACCTTCGTGTTCGCGGCCAGCAGCGATTCCAAACCCGGTGCTGTCGACCAGATCCTCGATTTTGTCAGCGGCCTGGACAAGATCGACCTGATCGGTATCACCAACGGCGCGGGCCTGCATTTCGTCAACTCGTTCACCGGTGCGGCAGGCGATGCGGTGTTGACCTCTTCGGGTGGCAACAGCCTGTTGTCGGTGGACTTCTCCGGGCATGGCGTGGCTGATTTCCTGGTCAGCACCGTGGGCCAGGCGGCTTACTCCGACATCGCTGCGTAATGTGAGGTGACAAGGAGGGCGGCGCAGACGCGCTGCTCTCTGCCCCTTGAAATGAGTAAAGCGCCTAATGATCCATAACGGCTTCACCTACAGAACAACCGCGTGGCTATTGGCGACGTTCATGATGTTTATTGGAGATTTAGCCTTGGCGAGCAGCCTGAAATTAGCAGACCCCTCGGAACTGGCCGGCAAATGGCAGGCGACCTTGAACACCGCGCAAGATGCCCCTGAGTCCCAAGCGTTGCAGGACAAGCCGTCGAACGCCTGCATTATCGACTTTCAACAAAAGCAGACCTTGGGTGATGGCGCCGAGTGTCTCAGCGCCTGGCTGGACGAGCCGGCCGTTGGCTGGTTCCCGGAACCCGACGGCATTTCGATTACCGGCAAAGAAGGCTCAAGAATTGTGTTCTTCAGCCGACAGCATGAGGGGCTATACAAAAGCACTTTGAAGTCAGGTCTGATCATTACGCTCCAGCGCACTGTGCTGAAGTGAAAAATACCAGGCCTCTATCAGAGGCCGAATATAAAGCCCGTAATTGTAGTTATAAGCAAAACATGAATAACCGGACTTTTTGCCGAGCCTGAATAGTTGTTATTAATGTGTAAGCGATAACTGGTAAAGAATGTCTCGACCCGTGTGCGGACAGTTAATTGGAACCTCGCCAGGAATGGCGAGAGATATCATCTCAGGAAAAACCAATGAAGATGGCGAAGGCCCCAGCCACCGCACCGCTAATCAAGGCACTGGGCGACTATAAAAGCATTCTGATCAGCGTCGGTTGTTTTACCGCATTGATCAACATACTGATGTTGGTACCCTCTATTTATATGCTCCAGGTCTACGACCGGGTGCTGTCATCGCAAAACGAAACCACCTTGGCCATGTTGTCGTTGATGGTGGTCGGGTTCTTTGCCTTTATTGGCTTGCTGGAGATTGTCCGCAGCTTCATTGTCATCCGCATCGGCAGCCAGCTGGAGCGACGTTTCAATTTACGGGTCTATCAGGCGGCGTTCGAGCGCAACCTGTTCAAAGGCGAGGGCAATGCTGGCCAGTCCCTCGGAGATCTGACCCATATTCGCCAATTTGTCACCGGCCCTGCGCTGTTTGCCTTCTTCGACGCGCCGTGGTTTCCGGTGTACCTGTTCGTGATCTATCTGTTCAACGTCTGGCTCGGCGTGTTGGCCACAGCCGGAGCGGTGTTGCTGATCGGTCTGGCCTGCCTCAATGAAGCCATGACCAGGAAACCCCTGGGCGAAGCCGCAGGGTATTCCCAGAAATCCAGCCAACTGGCCACCAGTCACCTGCACAACGCCGAAACCATTCAGGCCATGGGCATGCTCGGGTCGTTGCGTACACGTTGGTTCCAGGTCCATTCACGTTTCCTCGGCTTGCAGAACCAGGCCAGCGATACCGGTGCCGTCATCAGCTCTCTGAGCAAAACCCTGCGCCTGTGCCTGCAATCGTTGGTGCTGGGGCTGGGTGCATTGCTGGTGATCAAGGGTGATATGACGGCCGGGATGATGATCGCCGGTTCCATTCTGATGGGCCGCGTCCTGAGCCCCATCGATCAGTTGATCGCGGTATGGAAACAGTGGAGCGGCGCCAAACTCGCTTACCGTCGTCTTGATTCGTTGCTGCAAGCCTTTCCACCGACTGACGAAGCCATGGCGCTGCCGGCGCCGAAAGGCCAGATCGCGTTCGAGCAGGTCAGCGCCGCGCCGCCGGGGCAACGGGCAGCTACGTTGCACCTGGTCAATTTCAGCCTCGATGCCGGGGAAGTGCTGGGCGTACTCGGCGCCTCCGGTTCTGGCAAATCGACATTGGCCCGGGTGCTCGTTGGCGTCTGGCCGACGCTGGGCGGTACGGTGCGGCTCGACGGCGCGGACATTCATCGCTGGAACCGCGACGATCTCGGTCCCTACATCGGTTATCTGCCGCAAGACATCGAGCTGTTCAGCGGCAGCATCGCCGAAAACATCGCCCGGTTCAGCGAGGCGGACCCGCAAAAAGTCGTTGCAGCCGCGCAGCAGGCCGGCGTTCACGAACTGATTCTGCGCATGCCGCAAGGCTACGACACCGTGCTCGGCGAGGACGGCAGCGGCTTGTCCGGGGGGCAGAAGCAGCGTGTGGCACTGGCCCGCGCCCTGTATGGCAACCCGCGCCTGGTGGTGCTGGACGAACCGAATTCCAACCTCGACACCGTGGGCGAAGCAGCATTGGCCAGCGCCATTGCGCAAATGAAAGCCCAAGGCACCAGCGTGATTCTGGTCACCCATCGCTCCTCGGCGCTGGCCCAGGCCGACAAGTTGCTGGTGCTCAACGAAGGACGCTTGCAAGCCTTCGGTCCGAGCCAGGAGGTGCTGAAAGCGCTTTCCGGCGCCCAGGAACAGCAACGGGAAAAACCCGCGCAAGCACCGGGCGGGCTCAGCATGAGCCGGCAGTATCAGCCCTCGACAAGGAATTCGGGCGTATGAGCAACATCAGCGAAGCCACCATGGAACACGACTACATCGCAGAACGCCCTGAGCGCGACGCGCGTTTCTTCGTCCGCATGGGCTGGATTCTGGCGATCGTCGGCGCCGGCAGTTTCTTCACCTGGGCCAGTCTCGCGCCTCTTGACCAAGGCATTCCCGTGCAAGGCACGGTCGTGGTGTCGGGCAAGCGCAAAGCCGTGCAATCGATGAGCAGTGGGGTGGTCAGCCAGATTCTGGTGCGCGAGGGTCAAGTGGTGAAGCAGGGCCAGCCCTTGTTCCAGCTCGACCAGACGCAAGTCGCTGCTGACGTGCAATCGCTGCAAGCGCAATACCGCATGGCCTGGGCCAGTCTGGCGCGGTGGCAGAGTGAACGGGACAACCTCAAGCAAGTGAGTTTCCCCGCTGAACTGAGCAACAATCCTGACCCGCGCCTGGCCTTGGTGCTGGAAGGTCAACGGCAGTTGTTCAGCAGCCGCCGTGAAGCGCTTTCCCGCGAACAGGCTGCCTTGCGCGCCAGCATCGAAGGCGCCAGCGCACAACTGGCTGGCATGCGCCGCGCCCGCACGGATTTGACTGCCCAGGCCAGCTCTCTGCAACAACAGCTGAGCAACCTTCAGCCCCTGGCGGATAACGGCTACATCCCGCGCAATCGTTTGATGGAGTACCAGCGTCAGCTGTCGCAAGTTCAGCAACAACTGGCGGAAAACACCGGCGACAGCGGCCGTGTGGAGCAGGGCATCCTCGAATCGCGGTTGAAACTGCAACAGCACATCGAGGAATACCAGAAAGAGGTCCGCACCCAACTGGCCGACGCGCAATTGAAAAGCGTGACGCTGGAAGAGCAACTGACCTCCGCCGGGTTCGATCTGCAACACAGCGAGATCATCGCCACGGCCGACGGCATTGCGGTCAACCTCGGGGTTCACACCGTGGGCGCGGTGGTGCGTCAGGGCGAAACCCTGCTGGAGATCGTGCCTCAGGGGGCGAGTCTGGAGGTGGAAGGGCACCTGCCGGTCAACCTGGTCGACAAGGTCGGCACGCACTTGCCGGTGGACATCTTGTTCACGGCGTTCAACCAGAGCCGCACGCCGCGCGTGCCCGGCGAAGTCAGCCTGATCTCCGCCGACCAGATGATCGACGAGAAAACCGGTGCGCCCTATTACGTACTGCGCAGCAGCGTCAGCGATCAGGCCATGGAAAAACTCAACGGTCTGGTGATCAAGCCTGGCATGCCGGCGGAAATGTTCGTGCGCACCGGTGAACGTTCACTCCTCAACTATTTGTTCAAACCGCTGCTCGACCGGGCAGGTTCCGCGTTGACTGAGGAATAAGGATGTTCCGCTGTATGAATAAGCTTTCCATGCTCGCAGCGACCCTGGCGTTGCTGACCTGCAACAGTGTGCTGGCGATGGGACCGTTCGACATCTACGAACAAGCATTGCGCAATGATCCGGTGTTTCTCGGCGCCATCAAGGAACGCGATGCCGGCCTTGAAAACCGCGTCATTGGCCGCGCCGGGCTGTTGCCCAGGATCGGTTACAACTACAACAAGGGGCGCAACTCCTCCAAGGCTACCGCCCTCAATGAGCGCGGGCAGAACCGCACCGATGACCGCAACTACAGCAGTTACGGCTCGACCCTGACCCTGCAACAACCGCTGCTCGACTACGAGGCTTACGCGTCGTACCGCAAAGGCGTGGCGCAATCGCTGTTTGCCGACGAAGCCTTTCGCGGCAAGAGCCAGGAATTGCTGGTTCGGGTGCTGGAGAATTACACCCACGCGCTGTTCGCTCAGGATCAGATCGACATCGCGCAGGCCAAGAAAAAGGCTTTCGAGCAACAGTTCCAGCAGAACGAACACATGTTCCGACAGGGCGAGGGCACGCGTACCGACATCCTTGAGGCCGAGTCCCGCTATGAACTGGCAACGGCCGAGGAAATCGAAGCCCGTGATGAGCAGGACGCGTCGTTACGAGAGCTGGGCGCGCTGATTGGCGTGCCGGCGATCGACATCGGGGATTTGGCGCCGCTGGATCAGAGTTTCCAGACGTTCACCCTGCAGCCGGCCAATTACGACACCTGGCACGAGATGGCCGTGGCCAACAACCCGAATCTGGCTTCGCAGCGTCATGCCGTGGAAGTCGCGCGTTATGAAGTCGAACGCAACCGCGCCGGACACCTGCCCAAAGTCAGCGCCTACGCCTCGGTGCGCCAGAACGAGTCGGAAAGCGGCAACACCTACAACCAGCGTTACGACACCAACACCATCGGCATCGAAGTCAACGTGCCGCTGTACGCCGGCGGCGGGGTGTCCGCATCGACCCGTCAGGCCAGCCGCACCATGGAGCAGGCCGAGTACGAACTGGATGGCAAGACCCGGGAAACCCTGATCGAGCTGCGTCGGCAGTTCAGCGCCTGCCTGTCGGGCGTGAACAAGTTGCGGGCTTATCAGAAAGCCCTGAAGTCTGCCGAAGCGCTGGTGGTTTCGACCAAGCAAAGCATCTTGGGCGGTGAGCGCGTCAACCTCGATGCGCTGAACGCCGAACAACAACTATTTACCACCCGCCGCGATCTGGCACAGGCACGCTACGACTACTTGATGGCCTGGACCAAGTTGCATTACTACGCCGGGACGTTGAATGAGCAGGATTTGGCCAAGGTTGACGAGGCGTTCGGCCAAGGCCCAAGAACCCAATAGATGCCCCAGAAAAACAAAAAAACGAGAAGTGAACATGGACGTACAGATCAAGCCGATGTCGGTCGGCACGCTATTACTCCTGGTGTCAGCAATGCCCGTGCAAGCCGCTTACCTGGAAACCGGCGTGCCCGGCGATGCCGCCAGTTGGCGCTCGGCGGAGTTCCAGCGCGACTGGGGACTCGCCCGCATGCAAGCCGATCAAGCCTACGCCGCCGGCATCACTGGCAAAGGCGTGAAAATCGGCGAGCTCGATTCAGGCTTCGATGCTGCCCATCCCGAATTCGCCACCGACCGTTACCACGCAGTGACAGCCAGCGGCAGTTACGTTGACGGCTCCCGGTTCAATGTCGACGGCACACTCAACGCCAACAACGATTCCCACGGCACGCACGTCGCCGGCACCATCGGCGCTTCCCGCGATGGTTCGGGCATGCACGGCGTGGCCTACAACGCGCAGATTTACGTTGGCAACACCAACAAGAACGACAGCTTCCTGTTCGGCCCCAATCCTGATCCACGCTACTTCAAAGCGGTCTATAACGCGTTGGCGGATGCCGGTGTGCGAGCGATCAACAACAGCTGGGGCAGCCAGCCACCGGATGTCAGCTATCGGACCCTCGACGATCTGCATGCGGCCTACGCCCAGCACTGGAACAAAGGCACCTGGCTCGATGAAGCCGCAGACGTTTCCCGACGCGGCGTGATCAACGTGTTCAGCGCCGGTAACAGCGGTTACCCCAACGCCAGCGTGCGCTCAGCCTTGCCCTATTTTGAGCCGGACCTGGAAGGCCACTGGCTGGCCGTGTCGGGGCTGGATCAAAGCAACCAACAGAAATACAACCAGTGCGGGATCGCCAAGTATTGGTGCATCACCACCCCCGGCGCGAAGATCGACAGCACCATTCCCGGCGCAGGCTATGCGATCAAGTCCGGCACCTCCATGTCCGCGCCGCATGCCACCGGTGCTCTGGCGCTGGTGATGGAACGCTATCCGTACATGACCAACCAGCAGGCGCTGGAAACCCTGCTGACCACCGCCACCCAACTCGACGGTTCGACCACCGAAGCGCCGAATACCCGCGTCGGCTGGGGCGTTGCCAACCTCGAACGGGCGATGCGCGGGCCGGGGCAATTGCTCGGACGTTTCGATGCCAATCTGGGGGCAGGGCAGAGCGATGTCTGGAGCAACGACATCACCGACAAGGCGCTGATCCAGCGTCAGAGTGAAGACGCGGCGGAACACAGTGCCTGGCAACAGACACTGAAGACCAAAGGTTGGGAGAACGGTGTACCGGTCGGTGCCAGCCAGCAGGATCAGACCGACTATGCGGTGGGCATGGCACGCGATCTCGCCGCCTCCACTCGGGTCTACGAAGGCAGCCTGATCAAGTCCGGTGCCGGACGCCTGATGCTGACCGGCAACAGCACTTATCGCGGGCCGACCACGGTGAATGGCGGTCTGCTGTCGGTCAACGGTTTGCTGGCATCGCAAGTGACCGTCAATGACAGCGGCACGCTGGGTGGGTCGGGACGCGTCGGCTCACTGACCGCCAACCGCGGCGCTACGGTTGCGCCCGGCAATTCCATTGGCACCTTGCAGGTCATCGGCGACGTCACGTTTGCGCCGGGCTCGACTTACGCGGTGGAGCTATCGCCGACCGATAGCGACCGGATCGTCGCGGGCGGCACGGCCATGGTCAGCGGCGCGACCGTCAGCCTGTCACTGGAAAATAGCCCGACCTTGCTCAGCACTCAACAAGTGCAAAGCCTGCTCGGTCATCAGTACAACATCCTCCAAGCGGCCGGCGGCGTTCAAGGTCAGTTCGGCGCGGTGCTGCCCAACTACCTGTTCATCGGCGGCAGCCTCGATTACGCCGCCACCGGTATTCAATTGAGTATCGAGCGCAACGACACGACCTTCGCCAGCGTTGGCCAAACGCCGAACCAGCGCGCCGTAGCCTCCGCCGTTGAAGGGCTTGGGGCGGGCAATCCGGTTTACGAAAGCCTGCTGCTGTCGCCCACCGCGACGTCCGCACAACAGGCGTTCCAGCAGTTGTCGGGGGAAATTTATCCGGCGCTGGGCTCGGTACTGATCAACGACAGCCGCTACCTGCGTGATGCTGTGGGCGAACGACTGGCAGATGCCCAAGGCGCGCACAGCAACGGATGGATCAAGGCGCTGGGCGCCTGGGGCAAGACCGATGAGCGCCATGACACCGCCGGCTACACCACCTCGATTGGCGGCTTGCTCGCCGGTGTCGACGGGGCGCTCGATGAGCAAACCCGGATCGGTCTGGTCACCGGCTATAGCGACAGCTCGGTGAGCATGGGCTCTGGCACTCACTCATCGGCCAAGGTCGACAGCTATCACCTGGGTGCTTATGCGGGCCGCGAGTCAGGTGCCTGGCGTCTGAGTGCCGGCGGCGCCTACAGCTGGCATCGCGCCGACGTCAAACGTGACCTGCAATACGGCGACGTCAGCGCCAAACAGAAAGCCAAGGTCGATGCCGGGACCACCCAAGTGTTTGGTGAAGCGGCGTATCGCCTGAACCTGCAAGCGCTGGCGCTCGAACCTTTCGCGAATCTGGCTTACGTGCACCTCGACACCGAAGGTTTCACCGAGAAAGGTGACGCCGCCGCACTGAAGAGCAGTGGCGACACGCGTGACGCGATGCTCAGCACGTTGGGCGTGCGCGCATTGAAAACCGTGAACCTGTCCGGCCAGCAGAAACTGGACCTGAGCGGCAGCCTCGGCTGGCAGCACAACCTGAGCCATACCGATTCTGAAGAGCACCTGGCGTTTGCCGGCGGCAGCACAGCGTTTTCCGTGGAGAGTTCGCCAATGGTGCGTGATGCGGCGCTGCTGGGCGCCCATGCCAGCCTGGCCCTGAGCCGGGACATCCGCTTGAACCTCGATTACACCGGCCAACTGGCCAGCCGCGAGAAAAGCCATGGCGTAGGGCTCAGCCTCAATTGGCAGTTTTAACCCGAACCCTGTAGCAGCTGCCGAAGGCTGCGTCCGGCTGCGTAGCAGTCGCAAAATCAGGCACTGCGGTCCGTCAGATACACCGTGCATGCAGGGTTTACGACTGCTGCGCAGCCGGACGCAGGCTGCGCCAGCTGCTACAGGACGTGTGAATTTGAAGGGTGCTTTTCAAGGCACAGGGATTTTGGCAACACAACTAAGGACGGTAGCTGGATGAATAACAAGCACAACAACCTTGCCTTGCTCTGCGCATTGGCCACCCTCGGTACCGCGCAAGCGGCGCCTTACGTGGAAAACGGTAGAGCAGGCGATCCCGACAGTTGGCGCAGCACTGAATTCAATGCCGATTGGGGGCTGGGAGCGGTCAACGCACAAGAGGCCTACGCCGCCGGTTACACCGGTAAAGGCGTGAAGCTGGGGATCTTCGATCAACCGGTCTACGCCGCGCATCCGGAGTTTTCCGGCCCGAACAAAGTGATCACTCTGGTCACCAGCGGCATCCGCGAATACACCGACCCGTACATCCCGGTCAAAGCCGGCGATGTGTTTCGCTACGACGGTTCGCCCTCGATCGGTTCCAACGGCAAGCTGGGTGCCCACGGCACCCACGTTGGCGGAATCGCTGCCGGCAGTCGCGATGGAGGCCCGATGCATGGCGTGGCGTTTGGCTCGCAGATCATCAGTGCGGACAACGGAGATCCGGGCCCGGAAGACGGCATCATTCGCGGCAACGACGGCGCGGTCTACAAAGCCGGATGGGATGCCTTGATCGCCAGCGGCGCACGGATCATCAATAACAGTTGGGGCATCGGCATCACCGATCGCTTCGACCTCGGAGGACGTAACCCCGCGTACCCGCATTTCACGGTGCAAGACGCGCAATTGCAGTTCAACGAGATCCGTCCGTTGCTCGGGACCAAACCGGGTGGAGCCTACGATGGCGCCATCGCGGCGGCTCGCAGCGGTATCGTGACGATCTTCGCGGCCGGCAACGACTACAACCTCAACAACCCGGACGCTATCGCCGGCCTGGGCTATTTCGTCCCGGACATCGCGCCGAACTGGGTCACCGTGGCGGCGTTGCAGAGGAACCCGGACCTCAACAGCCCGGACCTCTACAACATCAGCACCTTCTCATCGCGTTGCGGCTACACAGCAAGCTTTTGCGTGTCCGCACCGGGCAGCAAGATCTACAGCTCGATCATCAGCGGTACCAACGCCGACAACCTGACCACCGGCTACGCCAACTACAACGGCACCTCGATGGCGGCGCCGCATGTCGCCGGTTCCATGGCCGTGCTGATGGAACGCTTCCCGTACATGACCGGCGCCCAAGTCGCCAGCGTGTTGCGCACCACGGCCACCGACCTCGGTGCGCCAGGTGTCGACGCGTTGTACGGCTGGGGGATGATCAACCTGCGCAAAGGCATCGATGGCCCGTCGATGTTGGTCACCGAGCAAGACATTCCCGAGGAGTTCCGCATCCAGGGTGCCTACGGTTCGAGCCAGTTTGTGGCGGACTTGCCGGGGATCGGCGCGATTATCGACGCGGGCAAACCGACCGAACGCGTCTGCAATGACGTGCACTGCGGCCTCGACACGTGGCGCAACAACATTTCCGGCCATGGCGGCCTGACCAAGCAGGGCATCGGCACGCTGGTGCTGACCGGCGCCAACACCTACGCCGGCCCGACGTTGGTCAATCAGGGCCGCTTGGCAATCAACGGCTCGCTGCTCTCGGCGGTCACCGTCAACGATAGCGGGATCCTTGGTGGTAATGGCCGCATCGGTGCATTGACCGCGAAAAGCGGTGGCACAGTGGCGCCTGGCAATTCCATCGGCACCTTGCAGGTGGCGGGCGACGTGGTCTTCGAGCCTGGCTCGACCTACGCCGTGGAGTTGTCGCCGACCAGCAGCGATCAGATCGTGGCGGGCGGTAAAGCCGTGATCGACGGCGCTACCGTCAGCCTGTCTCTGGAAAACAGTCCGACCTTGCTGACCACCAGCGAAGTGAAATCCCTGCTCGGCCATCAGTACAACATTCTGCAAGCGGCCGGCGGGATCGAAGGGCGTTTCGGCGCCGTGCTACCGGATTATCTGTTCATCGGAGGCACACTCGGCTACTCGGCCAATGGCATCCAACTGGCGGTAGAGCGCAACGCAGCGTCCTTCGCCAGCGTCGGCCAAACCCCGAATCAACGCGCTGTCGCCGCGGCCGCCGAGCAACTGGGCGCCGGCAATCCGCTCTATGAAACCTTGCTGCTTTCGCCGACCGCCGCCGTCGCACAACAAGCCTTCCAGCAACTGTCTGGTGAGATTCACCCGGCGATCGGCACGCTGCTGATCAACGACAGCCGTTACCTGCGCGATGCCGTCGGCGAACGCCTGCGCGAGCGTGATCTGTTCAATGCAGCGGCACCCACCGATGACCGTAGCAACGCCTGGGTCAAAGTCCTCGGCGCCTGGGGCAAGAGCGATGGCGGGCATGACAACGCCAGTTCCAACAGCTCCATCGGCGGCTTGCTGGCCGGTGTCGACGGTCTGATCACGGAAGATACGCGGCTGGGTTTCGTGACCGGTTACAGCGACAGTTCGTTGAGCATGGGCGATGGCACGCATTCGTCAGCCTCCGTCGACAGCTACCACTTGGGCGCCTATCTGGGCCATGAAATCGATGCGCTGCGTCTGAGCGTCGGCGGCGCATACAGCTGGCATCGCATTGACGTGAAGCGTGACCTGCAATTCGGCGACGTCAGCGGTAAACAGAAATCCAAACGCGATGCGACAACCGCACAACTGTTTACCGAAGCGGCGTATCGCCTGGACCTGCAACCGCTGGCGCTGGAACCGTTCGCCAACCTGGCTTACGTGCACTTGAACAGCGACAGCTTCACAGAGAAAGGTGATGCCGCGGCGCTCAAGGGTGGCGAAGACAACCGCGACGCCGTGCTCTCGACCCTCGGCCTGCGGGCGAGCAAAGCGATTGCCCTGTCGGACAAACAGCAGCTGGAACTGTCCGGCACGCTGGGCTGGCAGCACAACCTGAGCAACACCCGTTCAGAAGATCATCTGGCCTTCGCCAACGGCAACACCGCGTTCAGCGTGCAGAGCGTTTCCCTGGATCGTAACGCCGCCGTTGTGGGTGCGCGGGCCGGTTTGGCGGTGGCGCAGGACGTTCGTTTGAGCCTGGATTACAACGGACTGCTTGGCTCCAACGAGAAAGACCACGGTGTGGGTCTGACACTCGACTGGCAGTTCTGATTTAACGTAAAGGAAGCAAACCTATGGGACTGTTTGATTACAAAAATGCTGACGGCAAGGCGTTGTACAGCGACGCCATCGCGCTGACGCTGTATGCGTACACGCCAACAGGTAAACCGCTGCCGGCGACCGGTTGGGCGCCGATTGGCGCCACGCAGCTGGGTTATCAAGGCAAGGTCGGCGCACAAGGCACCTACTATGGTGAGAAGGATGGCTTCACCAGCGCCGAAGCCGAAGTGCTCGGCAAGTACGACGCGGCGGGCAAGCTGATCGGTATCGGCATTGCCTTTCGTGGCACCGGCGGCCTGGGTTACAGCGACACCTTCGGCGACATGAAAAACAACCTGCTGGCTGCTGTCGGACCGGTGGATTACGCGACGAACTACGCGAAAAACGCCTTCGACAATTTGCTCAAGGACGTCGCCGCGTTTGCGCTCGCCCATGGCCTGAACGCCAGGGATGTGCTGGTCAGCGGTCACAGTCTCGGTGGATTGGGCGTCAATAGCCTCGCCGAACTGAGCGGAAACAACTGGGGCGGCTTCTTCAAGGAGGCCAACTACGTTGCCTTCGCCTCGCCGACCCAGAGCGCTACCGGCAACAACGTGCTGAACATCGGTTACGAGAACGATCCAGTGTTTCGGGTACTCGACGGCACCACGTTCAGCAGCGGATCCTTGGGCAAACACGATGGTCATCAGGACTCGGCAACCAACAACATCGTCAACTTCAATGACCAGTACGCGTCCACCTCGCAGAACCTGGTGCCGTTCAGCATCCTCAACCCGCTGAACTGGTCGGCTCACGGCTCGCTGGGGTATGCCGACGGGTTGAACCGGGTGATCGACTCGCGTTTCTACGACCTCACCGACAAGGACTCGACGCTGATCGTGTCCAACCTGGCGCAAGCGTCCCGGGGCAAGACCTGGGTCGAGGACCTTGGACGCAGCGGCGAACCTCACACTGGCAGCACATTCATCATCGGCACCGACAGCAACGACCTGCTCAAGGGCGGTGCCGGCAATGACTTCATCGAAGGCCGCGATGGCAATGACCGGTTCCGCGATGACGGTGGCTACAACCTCCTGCTGGGCGGCAAGGGCAGCAATACCTTCGAATTGCAGAAGCCGTTGCAGAATTTCAGCTTTGCCAACGACGGCGACGGCACGCTGTACGTGCGTGATGCCTATGGCGGCATCAGCATGACCCGCGACATTGGCGCGCTAGTCAGTAAAGAGTCGGGCTCATGGTGGGGCAGCAAGGAGGTGACTTACAGCGTCACCGTCAACGGTTTGCTCAACGGCAGTGAACTGACCCACTACAACCACTCGCTTAACGGTGATGCCTACGGCAATACACTGGCAGCCAGCGTCGACGGCGACTGGTTGTTCGGCAATGCCGGCAACGATCTGCTGCGCAGTGACAAAAGCCACGTGACCTTCGTCGGTGGCGCGGGCAATGACGTAATGCAGGCCTCAGGTGGCAACAACACGTTCCTGTTCAGCGGCGCCTTTGGTTTCGACGTAATCAATGGCTACCAGAGCAACGACAAACTGCTGTTCATGGGCGTTCAGGGCGCGGGGCAGGGTTATGACTACAAGCAACACGCTTCGCAGTCGGGCCATGACACGGTGCTGAAGATTGGCGACTTTGCCGTGACCCTGGTGGGGGTGGGACTGGATAACCTGTCGGCTTCAGGCATTACGTTTGCCTGAGGCTGCATGCACTAAATGCTCCGGGGCGCCTCATGATAGGGCGTCCTGGTTGTGAGCTATCTCTAACAATTCCAACAAAGAGAGAGGCAATACCAATGGGTGTGTACGACTACAAAAACTTCGGTACAGCCGATTCCAAAGCGTTATTTACCGACGCGATGGCGATCACGCTGTACTCCTACCACAACCTGGATAACGGCTTTGCCGCCGGCTATCAGTACAACGGCTTCGGCCTTGGCTTGCCGGCGACACTGGTAACCGCGTTGATCGGCGGCACCGACTCCCAGGGCGTCATTCCCGGAATCCCATGGAACCCCGATTCGGAAAAAGCCGCACTGGATGCGGTGCAGAAAGCCGGCTGGACGCCCATCACCGCCACGCAACTGGGCTATAACGGCAAGGTCGATGCACGCGGAACGTTCTTCGGCGAAAAGGCCGGGTACACCAGTGCTCAGGTGGAAATTCTCGGCAAGTACGATGCGCAGGGCCATCTCAGCGAAATCGGTATCGCCTTTCGCGGAACCAGCGGCCCACGAGAAAGCCAGATCAGCGACTCCATCGGCGATGTGATCAACGATCTGCTGGCGGCGCTAGGGCCCAAGGATTACGCCAAGAACTACGTCGGCGAAGCCTTCGGCGACCTGCTCAGCGACGTTGCGGCCTTTGCCCGGGCCAATGGCCTGTCGGGCAAGGACGTGCTGGTCAGCGGCCACAGCCTCGGCGGGTTGGCGGTCAACAGCCTGGCGGATTTGAGCAACGACAAGTGGGCCGGCTTCTACCAGGATTCCAACTACATTGCCTACGCCTCGCCGACCCAAAGCAGCACCGACAAAGTGCTGAACGTCGGTTACGAAAACGACCCGGTGTTCCGCGCCCTCGACGGCTCATCGTTCAACCTGTCGTCGGTGGGCGTGCACGATGCCGCCAAGGTTTCGGCGACCGATAACATCGTCAGCTTCAACGACCACTACGCCTCGACAGCTTGGAATGTGCTGCCGTTTTCGATCCTCAACATCCCGACCTGGATCTCGCACTTGCCCACCGCCTATGGCGACGGTATGAACCGGGTGATCGAATCGAAGTTCTACGACCTCACCAGCAAAGACTCGACGATCATCGTTGCCAATCTGTCGGATCCGGCACGCGCCAACACTTGGGTTCAGGATCTGAATCGCAACGCTGAAACCCACAAGGGCAGCACCTTCATCATCGGCAGTGACGGCAACGATCTGATCCAGGGTGGCCGGGGCAACGACTATCTGGAAGGCCGCGATGGCAACGACACCTTCCGCGACGGCGGTGGTTACAACATCCTGTTGGGCGGCAAGGGCAACAACGTGCTGGACGTGCAGCAATCGGTGAAGAACTTCGACTTCGCCAATGACGGCGCCGGCAACCTGTACATCCGCGATCTCAATGGCGGCATCAGTATTACCCGCGACATCGGCAGCCTCGTGACCAAAGAGCCAGGGTTTCTGTGGGGGGTGTTCAAGGATGACGTGACCCACAGCGTCACTGCCGAAGGCCTCAAGGCGGGCAACAACCTGACTCAGTACGCGTCCACAGTGAAGGGCGGGGCCGGAGCCGATACGCTCACGGCTCACGCGGGTGGCGATTGGTTGTTGGGGCTGGACGGTAACGACCATTTGCTCGGCGGCAAGGGCAACGACGTGTTTGTCGGCGGGGCCGGTAATGACTTGCTGGAATCGGGAGGCGGGATCGATACGTTCCTGTTTAGCGGCGCGTTTGGTCAGGACCGGGTGGTTGGCTACCAGGCCAGCGACAAACTGGTGTTTCTCGGGGTTCAGGGCGTGACGCCGAACGACGACTATCGGGCGCATGCCACGGCGGTAGGGCACGACACGGTGCTGACGTTTGGGGGGGATTCGGTGACGTTGGTCGGGGTTGGGCTGGATAGCTTGTCCAGCTCAGGGGTTGTTATCGCCTGACGGTGATGCGCTGCCTGTAAGGGCCCCATCGCGAGCAAGCTCGCTCCCACAGGGGATTTGTGAACGCCACAGATCCAATGTGGGAGCGAGCTTGCTCCGGGCGGCGTTCCGACGATGAACGACAACGCGGTACTCAGTCTTCCTGTCGAATCGTGGTCACTTCATCGGCCTTGACCTTCACTTTCGCCCCGGAAATATCTTCGAACTCGAAGAAGCCGTCCTTGGTCTTGGTTTTCGGCATGTCCTTGGTCAAATACTGGGTGCCGTTCTGCAGCGTCACAACCGTTGGTGTCGAGCAACCGGCCAGGGCCAGAAAGGCCGCCACCGCCAGGGGCAAACCCAGAGTCTTGATATTCATAACCACCTCTCATCCTTCAAAAAAAAACAGCGCGACTGCCATGAGCGAAATCAATCGTCACTGCACCTCTAACGCGGTTAGGTGCGATGGATCGGCAGAAAGTTCATAGCCAGCCGAAAAATTACCGATTAACGCCGCCGCTTATCCTTTTCCGTTTGCACCGGGCAGGGCGTAGCTGGTATCTGTACGCATAACCAGTACTCGCTCGCCATGGCCTTTTTTCCTGTGACTGCAAACCCGCTCGACGATCCGTTCTACTACTTGAACAACTTCATGCAAGTGCTTGATTGGCTTGAGCTTCGCTATGCCGATGTGCTGAGTGTCGAAGAACAACACTTCATCCGCGAGTTCAAGCGGTTGCCCCGTGAGTCCAGGGCGCTGCTGGTCAGGATGGTGATGCGCAAGGGGAATCACTTCCGGGCGAGCAAGCTGCATTACGTCGAAATCGGCGACATCACCATCGCCGCTGGCCCACTGCTGGCGCTGGGATGGATCGATGAGCAATCGCCGCTGTCGATCGAAGCGCTGTTCGAGGTGCTGCTCAAGGCGGAAATTCTCCAGTGTTTTGGCGCCACCATCGATCAACCCAAGGGGAAAAAGACCGATTGGCTGCCCGCACTGAGCGAACGGTTTCCCCAGACTCACAGCTTCGGCCAGTGGTGCCCGTCGCTGGATGACCGATTGTTCAGCCTGACCATCATGGGCCTGTGCGACCGCCTGCGCTTGATGTTTTTCGGCAATCTGTACCAGGACTGGTCCGAGTTCGTGCTGGCTGACCTGGGCATCTTTACCTATGAAAAAGTCGAGTTCTGCGCCGACTCCCGAGGCCTGCGCAGCCGTGACGACGTGGACGCCTGCCTCTTCCTTCATGAGTGTCAGCAGCATTTCGAGGCCGGCGAAGCCGTGGAAGGCATTGTCGAGCAGGTCAAAGGGCTGGCGCTGAGCAATCCCTGGCTGCAAAGACGTCGCGGCAAACTGTTGTTCCAGATCGGTCAGCACTGCGAGCGCCTGGCGGATTTCTCTACCGCGCTGACGATCTACCGCGAGTGTACCTATCCCGGCGCGCGCCTGCGGTTGATTCGCGTATTGGAGCGCTGCGGTGAATATCAGCTGGCCATGGACCTGGCCGTCGCGGTGGAGCATTCGCCGGAAAGTGCCGCCGAGCAGCAACAATTGCTGCGTGTGCTGCCCAGGCTGCGGCGCAAGTTGGGCGGGCCGGTGATAAAGCGCTCGTCCCCACGGGAGATGCTGCGCCTGGACCTGCAACTGCCCAGAACCGACCCGGCGTTGTCGGTGGAGTCTTACGTTCAGGCGCATTTGGCGGAAGAGTCGGCGCCGGTGCATTACGTCGAAAACAGCCTGATCAATTCGCTGTTCGGTCTGCTGTGCTGGCCGGCGATTTTCGCGCCGTTGCCGGGAGCGTTTTTCCACCCGTTCCAGCGTGGGCCGGTGGATCTGCTCAATGAGGACTTTCACGCACGCCGCGCGGAGCTGTTCCAGGGCTGCCTGGCTGAACTCGATGACGGGCGTTACCGCCAGACGATTCGTCAACGCTATGCCAGCAAGTGGGGCGTGCAGTCGCCCTTCGTGTTCTGGGGCGTGCTGAGCGAAAAATTGATCGATCAGGCACTCGATTGCTTGCCGGCAGAACACCTCAAGCACTGGTTCAATCGCCTGCTGTCGGACATCAAGGCCAATCGCGCCGGCATGCCGGACCTGATCCAGTTTTGGCCGCAGGACAAAACCTACCGAATGATCGAAGTCAAAGGTCCCGGTGATCGCCTGCAAGACAATCAATTGCGCTGGCTCGAGTTCTGCCATGAGCACCAGATGCCGATTGCCGTCTGCTACGTGCAATGGGCGGAGCAAAGCGCTTGAGTTACAGCATCGCGGTGCGGGCGCTGTGTGAATTCACCGCCAAGGTCGGTGACCTCGACCTGCGTTTTACGCCTTCGCCGACGGCGCTGGAAGGGATTGTCGGGCACCGTACGGTGGCGTCCCGGCGTAGCGAGGGCTACCAGAGTGAAGTCGCGCTTGAAGGTCTGTATCAAACGTTGAAGGTAAAGGGCCGGGCCGACGGCTACGACTCCGCGCAAAATTGCCTGGAAGAAGTCAAAACCTATCGCGGCGACTTGAGCAAGCAACCGGCCAACCACCGCCAGCTGCACTGGGCGCAGGCGAAGATTTACGGCTGGTTGATGTGCCAGAAACTGCAGCTGACGCAGATCAATCTGGCCCTGGTGTACTTCAACATCGTCAATGAAAAGGAAACCTGCCTGGTCGAGGCTTTCAGCGCCGCGCAACTGCGGCTGTTCTTTGAACAACATTGCTCCTTGTTCCTGCACTGGGCCGAACAGGAAATGGCTCATCGCGAAGGGCGAAATCGGGCAGCGCAACAACTGGCGTTTCCCCATGCCGACTTTCGACCCGGGCAACGTCATCTGGCGGAATCGGTGTTCAAGGCCGTCAGCACCGGTCGTTGCTTGATGGCGCAGGCGCCCACGGGGATCGGCAAGACGGTCGGTACGCTGTTCCCGATGCTCAAGGCCCTGGCGCCGCAGCAACTGGACAAGGTGTTCTTCCTCACGGCGAAAACCCCGGGGCGCAAACTGGCGCTGGACGCCGCGCAAGTGATCCTCGACAGCGCCGACGCGCCACCCTTGCGGGTGCTTGAAATGATCGCCCGGGACAAGGCTTGCGAACATCCGGACAAAGACTGTCACGGCGAATCCTGCCCGTTGGCCCAGGGTTTCTATGATCGCTTGCCCGCCGCTCGCCAGGCGGCCAGCAAATTGTCCCTGCTGAACCAGAACGCTTTGCGCGAGGTCGCCCTGCAACACGACGTCTGTCCCTACTACCTGAGCCAGGAAATGGCCCGCTGGGCAGACGTGGTGGTCGCCGATTACAACTACTATTTCGATTTCAGCGCGCTGCTGTTCGGGCTGGCCCAGGCCAATAACTGGAAAGTCGCGGTGCTGGTGGACGAAGCGCACAATCTGGTGGAGCGGGGCCGGCAGATGTACAGCGCCAGCCTTGAACAGTCGACCCTCAGCGGCGTACGAAAAACCGCGCCTGAGGCGTTGAAAAAATCCTTGCAACGGGTCAACCGTGAGTGGAATGCCCTGCATAACCTGCAACTCGGCGCCTATCAGGCCTATGACAAGGCGCCGGAAAAACTGCTCCAGGCGTTGTCGTCGTGCAGCGCGAGCATCGGCGATTACCTGAATGATCATCCGCAAGGCCTGGACGGAGCGTTACAGAACTTCTATTTCGACATGCTGCAGTTTTGCCGGGTGGCCGAGCACTTCGATGAACAGTTCCTGTTCGACATCAGCAAGCGCGACCTCGATCGCCAACGCAACCTGTCGCAACTTTGCCTGCGCAACGTGGTGCCCGCCGGCTTCATCCGCCCACGCTTGACGGCTGCACGCAGCACCGTGCTGTTTTCCGCGACCCTGAGCCCTCGCCACTACTATGCCGATCTGCTGGGCACGCCGGAAAATACGGTGTGGATAGACGTTGAATCGCCATTTCACGCCGATCAGCTGCAAGTGCACATCGTCAGCCAGATATCCACGCGGTTCGTCCATCGCCAGTCCTCCCTTGCGCCCATCGTCGAGCTGATTGCCCGGCAGTTCATTCAACGTCCCGGCAACTACCTGGCGTTTTTCAGCAGCTTTGATTATTTGCAGCAAGTGGCGCAGTTGCTGGCCGAGAAGCATCCACACATCAATCTGTGGTCGCAGTCCCGGGGCATGGGGGAAGGGCAGCGTCAGGAGTTTCTCGATCAATTCACCGCCGAGAGTCAGGGCGTCGGTTTCGCGGTGTTGGGCGGGGCTTTTGGCGAAGGCATCGACTTGCCGGGCGCGCGACTGATCGGAGCGTTTATCGCCACCCTCGGGCTGGCGCAACTCAACCCGGTCAACGAGCAGTTGAAACAGCGCATGGCAGCAATTTTCGGCGCCGGTTATGACTACACCTACCTGTTTCCCGGTGTGCAGAAAGTGGTGCAGGCGGCGGGGAGGGTGATCCGCACCCAGCAGGATCAAGGGGTGGTTATGTTGATCGATGACCGGTTTGGCGATAGCAAGGTCAAGCAGCTACTGCCGCGCTGGTGGTCGATTGTTCCGAGGATTTCGCACCCTGTCGAGTAGGATTTTTTACTTTAAAAACATAGACATATCTTGAAAGAAAGGCACGTTTGAACAATCAGCGAATGCCGTCTTTATTCAAAGAGCCAGTCATCACTTTCAAACCAAATCTTTGATAAGGAAATCAAGGTATGTCAGCAGCACCGAAATACACGTACACCCCTGAGCAGGTCACCACAGCATTCAATGAAATAAAAGCGTCGCTGTTCAGCGGCATCACGGCCGAGGCAATCCCAAAAATGCTGGTCGTTGCCGGGCTACAAGGGTCAGGCAAAACCTATCTGCTGGAAAAGAACCTGCTGCCTTCAAAACGCTACGACAATTATGTCCGTCTTTACCTGCCCAACTACCGCAAGAAACACCCTCAATACGCAGAGATGATCAAACTTGGCGTCTTGCATGCGTATGAGCATACCGAGGCATTTGTTCGTGAAGTCAATACGAAGATCTTCATGCAGGCCTTTACCGGCGAATTCAACATCATCATGGAGTGTGCGTTCGATAGCCTCGATTTCGCGGCCTTCCTGCCGTCGGCGACCGCCGCCGGTTATCAGTTCGAAACTCACATCGTTGGTTGCACTCAAGAGTTTGCTCATGTGTCGAGCATTAAACGAGCATTCAAAAGCCTTGAAGATCAGGAAATGGAGCGGTTTCTCACGGTATCGACGCTGGATGCCAGCATGAGTTATGCGCCTGCGATCATCCTGGCCTTCGAGACGGCTGCAAAAGCGGTCAGCGGCTCGCAAGTCAATGTGTACGAACGCGGGTTCGGAGTGTTGAACGAGCGAACCTTGATTGCCCAGAGCACCTACTCCAAAGCTGCCGACGGTTCTGTCACCACAACCACATCCAAGGTGGATTATGCGTACAGCGTCTATTCCAGCATTATCGACAACCACGTCTTCGCGGTTAGCGATCGAGGCGAAGTCATCAAAGAGTGCCACCTGGCACTGCTCAAGATGGCGACTCATGCTTCGTATGTTCCGAATTTCGTCTACAACGATCTGTATGCCTACATCGTCCAATACGTGAATCGATAATGCTGGGCGACGAGTACCGTTTTTCCGACTTTCCAAATGCGTGGTTTGTCTCATACTCCAGAAAAACAACAGTGACGTGAGGGATCAATGAACGAGGATCGGACCAAAGCCAACGCCATCGACGACAGTCGTTTTCGCCTGTTGATCGATGCTGTGATTGACTATGCGATCTACATGATTGATCCCGATGGCATCATCACTAGCTGGAACGCCGGCGCCAGGCGTTTCAAGGGGTACGAGGAGTTCGAAATCCTTGGTCAGCACTTTTCGCGGTTCTATACCGAAGAGGATCGCCTTGCCGGTTTGCCCCAGCGAGCGCTGGATATGGCGATCAGGGAGGGGCGTTTCGAGGGGGAAAGCTGGCGGGTTCGCAAGGACGGCACGCATTTCTGGTGCCACGTGGTCATTGATCCGATTCTCGATCCATCGGGCACGTTGCTTGGGTTTGCCAAGATCACTCGGGACCTGACCGACCGCAAGATGGCTGAAGAAACCCTCAAGCAAAGCGAGCAGCAATTCCGGCTACTGGTTCAAAGCGTCACTGACTACGCCATCTACATGCTCACCCCGGATGGCCGCATGACCAACTGGAACCTCGGGGCTCAGCGCATCAAGGGCTATTTGCCCGAAGAAGTCATCGGCCAGCATTTTTCGATGTTTTACACCCCGGAAGACCGCGAGGCCGGCGAACCACAACGGACCCTGGACATTGCAGTGCGTGAGGGGCGATTCGAAAACAAAGGCTGGCGCGTGCGCAAGGGCGGTACGCGGTTCCTGGCACATGTCGTGGTCGACCCGATTTGGGGCGACACCGGCACGTTACTCGGCTTTGCCAAGATCACCCGTGATATCACCGAAGTCACACAAGCCCAGCAGACCCTTGAGCAAACCCGCGAAGCGCTGTTTCAGGCGCAGAAGATGCAGGTCATCGGTCAACTCAGTGGCGGCATCGCCCACGACTTCAACAACTTGCTGACCGTCATCCTTGGCAATCTGGAGATCATCCGCAAACGTGTCGCGGACGATTCGAGAATTACCCGATTGGTGGACAACGCCACCCAGGGTGCCTTGCGTGGCGTAACCCTGACTCAACGCATGCTGGCGTTTGCCAGACGCCAGGAGCTCAAGTCCGAACCTGTCGAGATCCCGAAGCTGGTGCAAGGGATCATCGGACTGTTGCGCAGCTCCCTCGGGCCTTCCGTGGTGCTCGAAACGCGCTTCTCGCAAGAACTTGAACCAGTCCTGGCCGACGTCAATCAGCTCGAACTGGCGGTACTGAACCTGGTGACCAACGCTCGAGATGCAATGCCCCATGGCGGAAAAATCGTGATCAGTGCCCAGTCAGATGCTGGTCTGGACAAGGCGCATCTTTCCCTGGCGCCCGGTCGGTATGTCTGCCTGAGTGTCACCGATAATGGTGAGGGCATGGATGACGCGACGCTGGCATCGGCAACGGACCCTTTTTTCACCACAAAGGGAGTTGGCAAAGGTACTGGCCTGGGGCTGTCGATGGTTCATGGTTTTATTGAGCAATTGGGCGGTCGATTCGTTCTCAAGAGCCTGAAGGACAAAGGCACAACCGCCGAACTGTGGATACCCGTCGCCGCCGCTGGTTCAGTCGCCAGGCCTGTTGCCGAGGAGCAAGCCGCACCGCCCGTGCTCCGACTGTGTGTGTTGGTGGTGGACGACGACAGCCTGGTATTGACCAGTACCTGCCTGTTGCTCGAGGACCTGGGGCATCGAGTGATCAGTGCAGTGTCCGGTGCACAGGCGCTGGCCATGTTCGACAGCGAACAGGCGATTGATCTGGTCATCACCGACATGGCCATGCCACAGATGAATGGCGCGCAACTGGCGCAGGCTATCCGGGCCTTGAAGCCGAGCTTGCCGATCATCCTTGCCACCGGTTACGCCGAGCGTCTGGAAGGTTTCGCAACCCAACTTCCGCGCCTGTCCAAACCCTTTACCCAACTCAATCTGGTGGAAATCATCGCCACGACCATGAAATAAGAAAGCAAGTTCAAGGTTCGGCCACGGATCCCGCGTTCTTCTTGAAGCCGCGCACGTTCATGGCGCACAGGCAATCCTGGCGCATGCACCGAACACACAAAAGGCCTGGCTTGCACCAGGCCTCTTGTTGTCACACCACCTGCATCAAGCCGCCAGATTGGCTGCGCTCATTTCTTTCTTGTACTGAGCTTTCAAACTTTCCATTTGCGCACCCAGCTCTTCAAGTGTGGCTTTGCCCAACAGTTTTTTGGCCTGGGGAAACATTTCCGTTTCCTCCTCTTCAATGTGATGTTCCAGCAGTTCCTTGACCACTTTCACGCGACCGGCGAATTCTGGGGTGGACGGATCGGTGACTTTCAGGTCTGGCAGCACCAGCGAATCTACGGTGCGATGTTCTTCCTTGGCTTCGTAATACATGACGTCCTGCTCCTTACCCCCGGCTTTCTTGTACGCCGGGTACAAGACTTCCTCTTCGAGACGGGTATGGATGGCGATCTCCATTTCCAGCTTGGCCAGCAACTCGCCGCGCTTTTTAACACCACGCTCGGTGGATTCGCTTAATTGGGTCAGGATGCCTTTTACGCGTTCATGGTCGGCTTTCAACAAGTCTATGGCGTTCATGGTCGAGTCTCTCCAACGGGTCAGGGGTGAGCGCGAACGGTCTCAAGGCCGAAAGTCGCTCATTGTCCTTGAGCATTTGTCGTGCCGGTTTGCCGATGCGATAACTTGTTTATAAAACAATAAGTTGAAGTGACTGATGGCGAACTGCGGTCATGCAGCCTGCATGAGTCCGGAAATTGACTCATGCAGTTCGCAGTGGAGCATTGATTCCAGACAATAAAAAGCCCGGCGACTGTGCCGGGCTTTTCAAGTTCAGGCTCTGGATTCGGGGTGCTGGAGCAAACGATGAGCGTTTTGCGTGGCCATCGAGACCGGCGGGAAATCTTCGTTGAGCAGCCGCAAGTGCTCTATCGCTTCCTTGAACTTCAAGTCGGCCTTTCTGCGCTGGGTCTGATAACGATCAAACAGCTCCGCGTCCATGTCGCTGACCTCGAGTAACGCCCAGGCGCTGCGGCTCAGTGCCTGGGCGTCTTCAAACATTTGACGATTACGTTCCAGGGCGAAGGCCCGGCAGGCTTTGATTTCTTCGGAGGTGGAATAGTGAATCATGACCAGCACCTGATTTTTCGAGGTTCCTTTTGATAGGTATTGATGGAGCAGGGGAACCGAACCTGGCAAGTCCCACCGTGCAAAAGCCGGACGGGATTAAGGTTGTGACTGGCTGGATCGCAAAAGAATTTCAAATTTATGAACGTGAAAATTCGATAATTCGGCCCCTGAACGAGCAGGCATCAAATCATATATCCTGTTTTTTATGCTGTTCATATCGGGCCAGTATCGGTTGGGTGCTGATCCCGTGGATGAGGATGCTGAGTGCGACCACGGACAAGGTCAGGTCAATACATAGCGTCGCTATCGACTCACCCAAACCGTGGTTCAGGGCATAAAACAGGTAATACAGACTGCCGATACCGCGTATGCCGAACCAGCCAATCAACATTCGCTGCTGACCGCTCAGCAAACTACCCCAAGGCATGGCGACGACGCTCAGGGGTCGTATCAGGCAAAACAACACGCCGGCGATCGGCAATGCACGCCAGTCCCAATGCGCCATCAGCACCACGCCGAGCAGCGTCACCAGAAAGACTTCCATGGCCCGTTCCACCAGGCTGCCGAAGGCGAGCATGTCGCCCATCATGATGCCCGCGGCGACCTGAGTGTCTTCCAGGCTTGCGGTATCACCGTGAACGGCGTGCTGCGGGTCGACGTTCTGATGACCCACAACCGGCTGAACCAGATGCTCGGCGGGAAGCTCGTCGTCGCCCGTGGATTTGACTTCTTCGTGGCGCAAACCCAGGCCGGCGGCGAACACCGACAGAAAGCCGTAACCGTGAATTGATTCGGCCCCGACATACGCCAGGGCGATCAAGGCGAGGGCGAGGTAATCATTTGGGGAAAGGGTGCTGTCGTTATTTTTGATGCGCATTAACAAGGTCAGGCGACCAATGCCGCGTCCCATCCAGTAGCCGGTGAGCAAACCGGCCGGGACTGCCCACAACAGACTGCGCAGCACCCAGTCGCTCAGCCAGCTGGGGTTGGCGTCGTGTTGCACCAGCAGCAGGCCAAGGATGACAAACGGGAAGGCGATCCCGTCATTGAGCCCGGCTTCACCCGACAGCCCGAAACGCACGCTGTCGTCATCCCGGGCGTCGTTGACTTGCACCAGGGCGGCGAGCACCGGGTCGGTGGGCGCCAGAATCGAGCCGATCAACACGGACGCGCCCCAGGACAATTCGAAACCGTAATGCAGCAACAGGCTGACACCGGCAATGGTCAATACCATGACCGGGCCGGCCAAGCCGCAGGCGATACGCCAGTTTTTATCCTTGAGCGGCAAGCGCAACTTCAAACCACAGACAAACAACGAAAACAGCACTGCGACTTCCGTCAGATGTTCCATCCAGGTGGACGCATCATCGGTGTCCAGTTTCAATAGCCCGAACCCTGCGGGCCCGATGGCTACACCCAGCACCAGGCACACCGCCGACGTAGTCACCGGCATCCAGCGCAGGTACGACGACGTCAGTGCCAGTGTCAGTAGCACGGCACCCAGCACCGCCACCCACAAAATGAAACTCATGCTCGGTACTCGTCGGGTGCGTGCTGCTCCAGATATCGAAAGGCCCGCCAAAGGAGGGCCTATAAAATGTGGAGTTCTGGAAATGCCGGCAGGTTCAATTTAAAGCATCGGTTTGCCGCCGGTAATCCCGTACCGTTGACCGGTGATGTAACTGGCCTCATCCGACGCCAGCAACACATAAATCGGCGCCACTTCCACCGGTTGACCCGGCCGGCCAAGTGGGGTCTGCCCACCAAAGTTCTGCACTTCTTCATCGGGCATGGTCGAGACAATCAGTGGCGTCCAGATCGGCCCCGGTGCCACGCAGTTCACCCGAATGTTCTTCGGCCCCAGCATCTGCGCCAGGCCAGCGGTGAAGTTGGCTATCGCACCCTTGGTCGTGGCGTAAGGCAGGAGGGTCGGTTTGGGCATGTCCGAATTGACTGAGCTGGTGTTGATGATCGAACTGCCGGGTTTCATGTACTTCAACGCGGCCTGACAGAGCCTGAAAATGGCGGTGATGTTAACGTCGAAGGTCATCACCCATTCTTCATCCGGGATGTCCTCGAAGTGTTCGTGGGTCATCTGGAACGCGGCATTGTTGACCAGGACATCGATCCGGCCAAAGCGTTCGACCGTCTTGTCCACCAGGGCCTGGCATTGGGCTTTCTGCGCCAGGTCACCGGGCAGCAACAGGCACTGCCGGCCGGCCTGTTCGACCCAGCGTGCAGTTTCCTGCGCGTCTTCATGTTCGTTGAGGTAGGCGACGGCGACATCCGCGCCTTCACGGGCGAATGCGATCGCTACGGCGCGACCGATGCCACTGTCGGCGCCGGTGATCAGGGCGATCTTGCCGTCCAGTCGGCCAGAACCTTTGTAGCTTTGTTCGCCACAGTCGGGGTATGGGTCCATTTTCTTTTGGGAACCGGGGACGGGTTGGGCCTGTTTCGGGAAGGGTGGTTTTGGATAGGCAGTCATTGGGAAATCTCCGTTCGCAAGGCAGAAGAGTCAAAGGGTTGACCCTGGTGTTTTGCCTTGAGTTCGGTTGGATTCCACGCACCAATTACCACACAAGTCCCCCTGTGGGAGCGGGCTTGCTCGCGAAAGCGGAGTGTCAGTCACCATTAATGTTGGATGTGACGGCCTCTTCGCGAGCAAGCCCGCTCCCACAGGGGATTATCGTTGCCTTAAGGTCGTATCAGGCCTTGCGATTGAGCAAACTGCGCTCCATTCGCGCAATGCCTTCTTCCAGCAATGCCTGTGGGCAGCCGAAATTCAGGCGCACGTACTGTTTGCTGTCATCGCCGAAATCCAGACCAGGGCTCAACCCGACCTTGGCTTGCTCAAGGAAAAACTGCTGAGGGTTATCCAGTCCCAGCGCCGAGCAATCGAGCCACGCCAGATACGTGCCTTGCGGGATATTCATGGTTACACCCGGCAGGCGTGTGTTGACCGCTTCCACCAGATAATCCCGATTGCTTTGCAGATACGCCTTCAGCCCGGCCAGCCAAGGGCCGCCTTCGCTGTAGGCGACGCGCGTCGCTTCCATGCCCAACGGGTTGACGCTGTCGACCATGCCGCAGCGGGCGTGGTTGACCCGCGTACGCAACGCCGAGTCCTGAATGATCATGAAAGACGTCTTCAGCCCGGCAATGTTGTAGGCCTTGCTCGCCGACATCAGCGTGATGGTGCGTTTAGCGATCTCGGGGCTCAGGGAAGCCGTCGGAATGTGCACGCGCCCGTCGAAACACAGCTCGGCATGAATCTCGTCAGAGATGATCCAGGCGTCCTGCTCCACGCAGATGTCGGCGACCGCTTGCAGTTCTTCTCGCGGGAAGACTTTGCCCACCGGGTTGTGCGGGTTGCTCAGCAGCAGCGCACCGCCACCGGTCAGCGCCTGATTCAGGGCATCGAGAGGCGTGGCGTAAGTGCCGTCCGCCAACGCGTCGAATTCGAGTTCAACCTTGTTCAAACCCCAGTGACCCGGCGCATGACGCAGCGGCGGGTAGTTCGGAACCTGAACCACAACGTTCTGCTGCGGCTGGACCAGCGCATTCAGCGCCATGTTGAAACCCGACTCCACGCCCGGCAGGAAAATCAGTTCCTCAGGCAATACGCGCCAGGCGTACTTGTTCCAGAGGTCGGCGACGATGGCATTGCGCAAGTCATCCTGGGCCACGCTGTAGCCGAGCATCGGGTGTTCCAGACGTTTTTGCAGGGCCTGGATGATCACCGGCGGTGCGGAGAAGTCCATGTCGGCCACCCACATCGGCAACACGTCGGCCGGGTAACGGCTCCATTTGGTACTGCCGGTGTTGTGGCGGTCGTACACCTGATCAAAATCGAAAGTCATGCTCAGTCTCATAAAGGGCAGGGTAAATCCGACGGTCATGATAAACGCCAAGCCCCTGTGGGAGCGAGCTTGTGTGTGATGGCTGGCATCCGGGTATTGCCCGATGGTCGGTTTTCACACAGTCAGTTCTAACATTGTCTACAGTTTTAAATGTCGGCAGCCCGACTGCCGCAACCGTGATTGTCCATAAAAACCCGGCAAAAGTACCGGGTCTCCCCCTGACAGGAGTGCACGATGGACCTCAACCGTCGTCAGTTCTTCAAGGTCGCTGGTATCGGCCTTGCGGGCTCGAGCCTCGGCGCGCTGGGCATGGCCCCCGCGACTGCCTTCGCCGAGCAGGTGCGCCACTTCAAGCTTGCCCACACCCATGAAACCCGCAACACCTGCCCGTACTGCTCGGTCGGCTGCGGCGTGATCATGTACAGCCAGGGCGATGCCGCCAAGAACGTCGCGCAAAACATCATCCACATCGAAGGCGATTCCGACCACCCGGTCAACCGCGGCACCCTGTGCCCCAAAGGCGCCGGCTTGCTGGACTTCATTCACAGCCCCGGCCGTCTGCAATACCCAGAGGTGCGCAAACCTGGCACCACCGAATGGACGCGGATCTCCTGGGATGAAGCGCTGGATCGCGTCGCCGACCTGATGAAGGCCGACCGCGACGCCAACTTCATCGAGAAGAATGCCCAGGGCCAAATGGTAAACCGTTGGCTGACCACCGGTTTCCTCGCGGCCTCGGCGGCGTCCAACGAAGCGGGTTACATCACCCACAAGGTCATTCGCAGTCTCGGCATGCTGGGGTTCGATAACCAGGCGCGTGTCTGACACGGCCCGACGGTGGCAAGTCTTGCCCCGACGTACGGCCGTGGTGCCATGACCAATACCTGGACCGATATCGGCAACGCGAATCTGGTCCTGGTGATGGGCGGCAACGCAGCAGAAGCGCACCCGTGCGGCTTCAAATGGGTGACCGAAGCCAAGGCGCACAACAAGGCACGCTTGATCGTGGTCGATCCGCGTTTTACCCGGACCGCCTCGGTGGCCGACTATTACGCGCCGATTCGCACCGGTACCGACATCGCCTTCATGGGCGGGCTGATCAACTACCTGCTGACTGAGGACAAGATCCAGCACGAGTACGTGCGTGCTTATACCGACGTGTCCTTCATCGTCAAAGCCGGGTATGGCTTTGAGGACGGGATCTTCAGCGGTTACGACGCGGCCAAACGCAGCTACACGGACAAGTCCGGCTGGGGTTATGAACTCGGTGAAGACGGCTTCGTCAAGGTCGACCCGACCCTGCAAGACCCGCACTGCGTCTATCAATTGATGAAGCAGCATTACAGCCGCTATAACATCGAACTGGCGAGCCAGATTTGCGGCATGCCGGTGGATGCCATGCAGAAGATCTGGGAAGAAATCGCCACCTGCTCGCAACCGGGCAAGACCATGACGATTCTCTACGCGCTGGGCTGGACGCAGCACTCGATCGGTTCGCAGATCATTCGCAGCGCGGCCATGGTGCAATTGCTGCTGGGCAACGTCGGCATGCCGGGCGGGGGCGTCAATGCCTTGCGCGGGCACTCCAACATCCAGGGCCTGACCGACCTCGGTTTGCTGTCCAATTCGCTTCCGGGCTATCTGACCTTGCCGCAGGATGCGGAGCAGGATTACGACGCCTACATCGTCAAACGCACACAAAAACCGTTGCGGCCGGGGCAGCTGTCCTATTGGCAGAATTACGGCAAGTTCCACGTCAGCCTGATGAAAGCCTGGTACGGCGCGAATGCCACGCTTGAAAACCGCTGGGCTTATGACTATCTGCCGAAACTGGACATTCCCAACTACGACATCCTCAAAGTGTTCGACCTGATGGGCCAGGGCAAGGTCAACGGCTACCTGTGCCAGGGCTTCAACCCCATTGCCGCGTTGCCCGACAAAAACCGGGTGATGGCGGCGCTGGCCAAGCTGAAGTGGCTGGTGGTGATGGACCCGCTGTCCACCGAAACCTCGGAGTTCTGGCGCAATGTCGGGCCGTACAACGACGTTGAAACCGCTGGCATCCAGACCGAAGTGATTCGCCTGCCCACCACCTGTTTCGCCGAAGAAGACGGCTCGCTGGTCAACAGCAGCCGCTGGCTGCAATGGCACTGGAAAGGTGCCGACGGCCCCGGCGAAGCGCGCACCGATGTGCGGATCATGAGCGAGCTGTTTATCCGTCTGCGCCAGCGTTACCAGGCCAATGGCGGCGCTTATGCCGAGCCGATCCTCAAACTGTCCTGGCCTTACAAAATCGCCGATGAGCCTTCGCCGGAAGAACTGGCCAAGGAAATCAACGGCTATGCCACCACCGATTTTACCGACGCTACCGGTGTGGCGATCAAGGGCAACGCGCAACTGGCCGGTTTCAGCCAGCTCAAGGACGACGGCAGTACGGCTTCCGGTTGCTGGATTTTCTGCGGTAGCTGGACTGAGGCGGGCAACCAGATGGCCCGGCGCGACAACAGCGATCCGTATGGCATGAAGCAACATCAGGGCTGGGCCTGGGCCTGGCCGGCGAACCGGCGGATTCTCTACAACCGTGCTTCGTGCGACCCACAAGGCAAGCCGTGGGACGAGAAGAAACGTCTGGTGTGGTGGAACGGCAAGGTCTGGGGCGGCACCGATGTGCCGGACTTCAAGATCGACTCGGCACCGGAAGCCGGGATGAATCCGTTCATCATGAACCCCGAAGGCGTGGCGCGGTTCTTTGCCGTCGACAAGATGAACGAAGGACCTTTCCCCGAGCACTATGAACCGTTCGAAACGCCGATCGGCATCAACCCGTTGCACCCGGAAAACAAGAAGGCCACCAGCAACCCGGCGGCGCGGATCTTCGATTCGGTGTGGGATTCCTTAGGCGTGGCCAAGGACTATCCGTATGCCGCGACCAGCTACCGGCTGACCGAGCATTTCCACTTCTGGAGCAAGCATTGCAAGCTCAACGCGATTGCCCAACCCGAGCAGTTCGTCGAGATCGGTGAAGTGCTGGCCAAGGAGAAAGGCATCGTGGCCGGCGATCGGGTCCGTGTCAGTTCCAAGCGCGGGCATATAGAAGCGGTGGCGGTGGTGACCAAGCGGATTCGTCCGCTGCAGGTCAACAATCAGGTGGTGCACCAGATCGGTATCCCGCTGCACTGGGGCTTTACCGGTCTCACGCGTCACGGTTACCTGACCAACACCCTGGTGCCGTTCCTCGGCGATGGCAACACTCAGACCCCGGAATCCAAGTCATTCCTGGTCAACGTGGAGAAAGTCTAAATGGCCAGCCAAGACATCATCGCCCGTTCGGCCACCACGACCGTCCCATCCTCGGTACGCGACCAGGAGGAAGTGGCCAAGCTGATCGACACCACCAAGTGCATTGGCTGCAAGGCTTGCCAAGTCGCCTGCTCGGAATGGAACGAGCTGCGCGACGAGGTCGGCCACAACCTCGGCACCTACGACAACCCTCAGGACTTGACCGCAGAAACCTGGACCTTGATGCGCTTCACCGAGCACGAAACCGACGCCGGCAATCTGGAATGGCTGATTCGCAAGGACGGCTGTATGCACTGCGCCGAGCCCGGTTGCCTGGCGGCATGCCCGAGTCCGGGGGCGATCATCAAGCACGCCAATGGCATCGTCGATTTCGACCAGGACCATTGCATCGGTTGCGGGTATTGCATCACCGGTTGCCCGTTCAATATCCCGCGAATCTCGCAAAAAGATCACAAGGCCTACAAATGCACGTTGTGCTCGGACCGCGTGGCAGTGGGGCTGGAGCCGGCCTGCGTCAAAACCTGCCCGACGGGCGCCATTGTGTTCGGCACCAAGGACGACATGAAAGAACATGCGGCCGAAAGGATCGTCGACCTCAAGAGCCGTGGTTTCGAACACGCGGGGCTGTACGACCCGGAAGGCGTCGGCGGTACTCATGTGATGTATGTGCTGCACCATGCCGATGAGCCCCGGTTGTATGCCGGTCTGCCAAACCAACCGACCATCAGTCCGCTGGTGGAACTGTGGAAAGGCGTGAGCAAACCCTTGGGGTTGCTGGCCATGGGTTTGGCGGTGCTGGCCGGGTTCTTCCACTACGTGCGCATCGGGCCGCAGTTGGTCGAGGAGGACGAACACCCGACCACCCCCGATCCCGCCGTGCATGAAATCGACCCATCGGTGCACACCTATGATCCGAAGGGGGAGAACAGGCCATGAACGACAAACCGATCCTTCGTTACACCAGCAATCAGCGCACCAATCACTGGCTGGTGGCGATCCTGTTTTTCATGGCGGCACTGTCGGGGCTGGCGTTGTTCCACCCGGCGCTGTTCTGGCTCAGCCACCTGTTTGGCGGCGGCCCGTGGACGCGCATCCTGCATCCGTTCATGGGCGTGGTGATGTTTGTGCTGTTCCTTGGGCTGGTGATCCGTTTCTGGCGGGCGAACTTCTTTATCACCAACGATCGGCTGTGGCTGAGGCGAGTCGGGCGGGTGATCAAGAACGAGGAGGAGGGCGTGCCGCCCATCGGCAAGTACAACCCTGGACAGAAGCTGCTGTTCTGGACCTTGCTGATTTGCATGCTGGTGCTGCTGTTCAGCGGGCTGGTGATCTGGCGCGAGTATTTCAGCGAGTACTTCGGCATCACCAGCATTCGTTGGGCCATGCTGCTGCATGCGTTGGCGGGTTTAATCCTGGTACTGAGCATCATCGTTCACATCTACGCCGGCATCTGGATCAAAGGCTCGGTCAACGCCATGTTGCATGGCTGGGTCAGCCGAGCCTGGGCGAAAAAACACCATGAACTGTGGTACCGCGAAGTGACCCGAGACGAGCACCCCGACCGGCCGATCAGCAAAAAAGGATAACCCCTTGGCGACGATTCTTGAGCCTGGCGAGATCGAAGCGGCGGCGAGTTCACCGCCGTTTCTGTACCTGCCACCGAACAACCTGTTCACCTTGCGCGCCTTGCGCCTGGAGCGTCTGGTCGAAGGGCATCCACTGGCCGATTACCTGCGGCTGGTGACCGGCCTGTGCCACGTGCAGCAGCGTTTGATGGACGATCCACCCGTGGCCGCCATGCCCGACCCCGAAAGCCTGCGCGTGTGCCAGCAACACGGCTTGCCGCCGTTCGCCGCCGACAGTCTGGTGCGCGAAGACCATTGGCTGGCGTACCTCGAAGCCCTGTTGCAGCGTTACCAGCCACCGCCGCAACCTGCCGTGGAAAAAGCCGTGGCGACCTTGCGCCGCGCCAACATCGGGCAACTCAAAGCCTGGGCGATTGCGCTGGTCAGCGGTCAGTTCGCCTTGCTGCCTGCCGCCGTGGTGCCGTTTCTCGGCGCGGTGTTGCAGGTGGCCTGGAGTCATTGGTTGCTGAGCACACCGGACCTCGCGCTGAAACCCGGCGACAGTCTCAGTCAATGCCCGGCCTGCGGTTCGCCGGCCATGGCCGGGGTGATTCGCCATCGCGGCAAGTACAACGGCTTGCGGTATCTGGTGTGCTCGCTATGTGCCTGCGAATGGCATGTGGTGCGGGTCAAATGCGTGTATTGCGAACAAAGCAAAGGCCTTGAATACGTCAGCCTCGATGACGACCGCCACGCCGCCAATCAGGCCCCGTTGCGCGCGGAGGTCTGCCCTGGCTGCCGCAGCTACCTGAAACTGCTTTACCTCGAAAACGACGCCGAGGCCGAAGCGCTTTCGACGGACCTGACCAGCCTGCTGCTGGACATGCGCCTGGAGCAGGAAGGCTACCAGCGTCCGGCCCCGAATCTATTGCTGGCACCCGGAGGTGACTGAGCTACCCCTTTGAGCTTTCCCTTTAAGCGATCCCTCCGAGCTCAGCGGCTACACTCAGGCGCTACAGTCATTCGCATTCAGGAGCGCCTGATGTCCAACAGACCCGCCAGCCAGGCGCTGCGGCTGCCTTCCATCGACAGTCTGTTGCGCCATCCCGCCTGCCAACCGCTGGCCGAGCGTTACGGGCGTGATGCGCTGCTGGCCAGCCTGCGGCAATTGCTCGATGACTTGCGTGAACCGGTGCTTTCAGGGCAACTCGACGCCATTGAAATCGCGCCTGAAGTGTTGGCAGGCAGGGCGGGTGAACGCTTGGTCACTCAGCATCGCAGTAACGTGCGTCGGGTGTTCAATCTCACCGGCACGGTGCTGCACACCAATCTGGGGCGAGCGTTGTTGCCGGAGGAAGCGATCGAAGCGGTGCAAATGGCGGCCCGTTATCCGCTCAATCTGGAGTTCGACCTGCACAGCGGCAAGCGTGGCGACCGTGACGATCTGATCGAAGGCCTGATCCGCGAGCTGACCGGCGCCGAGGCGGTGACGGTGGTCAACAACAACGCCGCTGCGGTGTTGCTGACGCTCAACAGCCTGGGCGCGCGCAAGGAAGGCATCATTTCCCGGGGCGAATTGATCGAAATCGGTGGCGCCTTCCGCATTCCCGACATCATGGCCAGAGCCGGGGTCAGGCTCCACGAAGTCGGCACCACCAATCGCACCCATGCCCGCGATTACGAAGCAGCCATCGGCCCACGCAGTGGTTTGGTGATGCGCGTCCATGCGAGCAACTACAACATCGAAGGCTTCACCGCGCGGGTGCCGACCGCCGAGTTGGCGCAACTCGCGCATAAACACGGCTTGCCATTGCTTGAAGACCTCGGCAGCGGCAGCCTGCTGGACCTGACGCGCTGGGGCTTGCCCGCCGAACCGACGGTGCGCCAGGCGCTGAGCGATGGCGCGGACATCGTCACCTTCAGCGGCGACAAGCTACTCGGCGGTCCCCAGGCCGGGTTGATTGTCGGCCGCCAAGACCTGATCGCGAAGATCAAGAAGAATCCACTCAAACGCGCCTTGCGGGTCGACAAACTGACCCTGGCCGCCCTCGAGGCTGTATTGGGTCTGTACCGCGATCCTGATCGACTGGCCGAGCGGCTGCCGAGTCTGCGCCTGCTGACCCGACCCCAGGCGGACATCCTCGCCCAGGCCGAGCGCCTGCAACCGTCGCTGGCCAAAGTCTTGGGCGACGGCTGGAGCGTCAGCGCAGTCCCGGCGCTGGGCATGATCGGCAGCGGCAGCCAACCGGTGGCGCGATTGCCGAGTGCCGCGCTATGCCTGCGGCCGCACGCGTCCAAACGTCTTCGCGGACATCGGCTGCACGCGCTGGAAACGGCCCTGCGAGCGTTGCCGATTCCGGTGCTCGGGCGCATTGACGACGATGCGTTGTGGCTGGATTTGCGGCAACTGGACGATGAGCCGGCGTGGCTGGCGCAACTCGATCAAATTGCAGGAGCCGTAGAGTGATCGTCGGCACCGCAGGGCACATTGACCACGGCAAGACTGCCTTGCTCCAGGCCCTGACCGGCCAGGCCGGCGATCGTCGCCGGGAAGAACGGGAACGCGGCATGACCATCGACCTCGGCTACCTTTACGCGGCGCTGGAGCCGCAAGCGCCCCTGACCGGTTTTATCGATGTGCCCGGTCATGAGCGCTTCACCCACAACATGCTGGCGGGTGCTCAGGGCATTGATCTGGTGTTGCTGGTGGTCGCGGCCGACGATGGCGTCATGCCTCAGACCCGCGAACACCTGGCCATCGTTGAACTGCTAGGCATCCCTCGGGCGCTGGTGGCGATCAGCAAATGCGACCGCGTCGAACCGTCCAGAGTGCAAGCCGTTCGCGATCAGATCCAGACATTGCTGGCCCCGGGACCTTATGCCAACGCGCCGCAGATTGCGCTGTCGAGTGTGACCGGGGAGGGCATCGAGACTCTGCGACAGGCCTTGCTCGCGGCGCAGCGTGAAGTCCTTCAACGCAGCACCACCGGCGGCTTTCGCCTGGCGATCGATCGTGCCTTCAGCGTGGCCGGCGTCGGCGTCGTGGTGACCGGCACTGCGTTGTCTGGCCTGGTGGCGGTGGGCGATACGCTGATGCTCGGCCCGCAGGGCAAACCCGTGCGCGTGCGCGGCCTGCATGCACAGAATCAGGCCGCCGAGGTCGCAATGGCCGGACAGCGAGTCGCGTTGAACCTGAGTGCCGAACGATTGGCCCTGGAGCAGATTCATCGCGGCCACTGGTTGCTGGCCGAGTGGCTGTACGCGCCGACCCAGCGAGTGGATGTCGACCTGCAATTGTTAGCCAGCGAACCCAAAGCCTTCGAGCACTTTCAACCCGTGCATGTTCACGTGGGGACTCAGGACGTGACCGGGCGGGTGGCGTTGCTGGAAGGCGCCCGCCTGGCGCCGGGTGAGCGGATGTTCGCGCAACTGCTGCTGAATGCGCCAGTGCAGGCGGTGAAGGGCGATCCGTTGATTCTGCGTGACCAGAGCGCCCAACGCACCCTCGGCGGCGCGCGGGTGCTCGACCCGTTTGCACCGACCCGACAACGCCGAAGTCCCGAGCGGCTGGCGCAGCTACACGCCCTCACCACATGCAGTCAGTTGGAAGAGAGCCTGCCGGTGTTACTGGCCAACAGCGACACCGGGCTCGATCCCCAGCGTCTGGAGCGTCAGTTCAACCGCAACCGCAAAACGTGGGTATTGCCCGATGACGTGCGTCTGATCGACACCCGTCAAGGTCCGTTGCTGTTCAGTGCGGCCCGCTGGGAAGCACTGAAAGCACCGTTGCTGGACCACCTCGCACGTTTTCATCAACTGGAATCGGATCAAATGGGCCCGGACCGGGATCGCCTGCGGCGGTTCTTCGGCACAGCGCTGGACCGTCCGACGTTCATCAGCCTGCTCGACGAATTGCTCGCCAGTGGTGCGATTGCCGCCAGCGGGCCATGGCTGCATTTGCCCGATCATCAGGTGCGTTTGAGCGAAGACGACGAAGCCCTGTGGCAACACTTGCAACCGTTGTTCGAACAGGCTGGTTTTGATCCGCCGTGGGTGCGCGACCTTGGCCATGACGAGGCGGCCGTGCGCTTGCTGCTGTGCAAAATGGCGAGGTTGGGATGGGTGCATCAAGTCGTCCGTGACCTGTTCTACACCGACACGATGATCCGCCGATTGGCGGCTATGCTTGTGCAACTGGCCGCGCAAAACCCGGTGATTCAGGTCACGGCGTTTCGTGATGCGGTGGGCCTGGGTCGCAAGCGCAGCATCCAGATTCTCGAATACTTCGACCGGATTGGCCTGACGCGACGGTTTGGCGACAAGCGCCATATCCGCCTCGACAATGCCTTGGCCCAACGCACCGATCACTGATTTCAAGGAAGGCAATCGCGCCCGGTGGCGCGGCCGGGCTTCAAACCCGGTTGGGGACGGCATCCGTTCCCGGGCAGGTTCGACTCCGGCTGCCTTCCGCCATTTTCAATCTTGCTGGCCGAGTCGGTGGTGAACCGAGCACTGGATCGACTCGCCCCATCTGGGTAGGCACGATCCTCTGTGGCGAGGGGGCTTGCGCCCGTGCGGGGCTGTCTGTCACTGCATCACATAACGCCCCGGTGCCGACTCAATCGCCGGATATTGGGCGTTACCGGTATGCAGCACCGAAGGCTGGCGTTCGCCGGACTGTTCAGCCAGCCAGACGAACCAGTCATTCCACCAGCTACCGGAATGTTGCTCGGCGTTCTTGAACCAGGTTTCCGGGTTTTTGGTGACCCGGTTGTTGGTCCAGTAGTGGCGTTTTTCCTTGGCCGGCGGGTTGATCACCCCGGCGATATGCCCTGATGCGCCCAGTACAAAACGCTTGGTCCCGGAGAGCAACTGGGTGCTGCCGTAAGCGCTTCTCCACGGCACGATGTGATCGTCATGGGTGGCAAGGATGTATGCCGGAGCATCGATGGCGCGCAGGTCCAGCTTGACCCCGCAACAATCCAGCTCACCGGATTTCAGGTCGTTCTGCAGGTAGGTGTGGCGCAGGTACCAGCAATACATCGGGCCTGGGAGGTTGGTGCTGTCGTTGTTCCAGAACAGCAGGTCAAGAGGGATCGGTTTCTGGCCCTTGAGGTATTTGTCGACGTTGTAGTTCCACCACAAGTCGTTGGGGCGCAGCAGCGAGAAGGTATTGCCCATGTCCTCGCCTTTGAACAGGCCGATGGGGCCGTCCAGGCCGCCGATGGTACGCTCGCGGTAGGCCACCAATTGTTCGTCGACGAAGATGTCGATCGGACCGGTATCGAGGTAGTCGAGGAAGGTGGTCAACAGGCTCACGCTGCCAATCTCGCGGTCGCCGCGCGCCGCCAGGACGGCCAGCGCCGAACTCAACAGGGTGCCGCCGATGCAGAAGCCGACGCAATTGGGCCGCTGCTCGCCGCTGATCTCGCGGGTCACTTGCAGGCCTTTGATGATGCCGGTTTCGATCAAGTCATCCCAAGTGGTGCCAGCGTGCTCCTGGTCGAAGTTGCGCCACGACATCAGAAACACCGGGTGCCCTTGTTTCAACAGATGGGCAACCATCGAGTTGTCCGGTCGCAGGTCGAGAATGTAGTACTTGTTGATTGACGGCGGCACGACAAACACCGGGCGCCGGTACTGGGTTTCGCTTTGCGGGTAATACTGAATCAGCTGGAAGAGTTCGTTCTCGAACACCACTTCGCCCGGGGTGTTGGCGAGATCGACACCGACTTTGAATGCACCGGCGTCGCACTGGCGCATCTTGCCTTCTTGCAGGTCGCTGGCCAGGTGCAACAGGCCGGTGAAGAGGCTGCTTCCCTGGGTATCGACCACACGTTGCAGTGCATCGGGATTACTGGCCAGAAAGTTGCTGGGCGCGCCGGCGGCGATGGCTTGTTCCACCAGATAGAGCAGGCGTTGGCGCGGTTTTTTTTCCGGGATCGCTAGCGTGTCCAGTAGCTTCAGCAGAAAACCTGCGTTGAGCAGATAAAAGGCGGCGAGGGAGCCGAACAGTGGCTGGCTCCAGTTGCCGCTGGAAAAACGTCGATCGTCGAAGCTGAATGGCTGACCGGTCAGCAGTTGCTGGCCGAGTTCGCCCCATTGCTGTTGGTAGTCCGATTGAAGGCTGTCCAGGGTGCCGCGCGGCAGGTCAAACCACTCGTTGTATGCCTGGCCGGTAAACCACGGATTGGTGCTGACCCATAGACGTAGTTGTTGCACTGCAAAGGAGGCAATGAACGGAACCTGGCCTGACCAGAAGGTGTTGAAGGTATGCGCGTTGTTGTCCATGGAACTCCTTGCCCACTTACGTAAACCGGGTAGAAAAAAACCGCGGCGCCGGACTTCGGCGCCGCGTTAGCAACTTAAGCAAACACTCCTGTGTTTCTAGCGCTCGATGACCAGGCTGACACCCTGGCCGCCACCGATGCACAACGTAGCCAAGCCCTTTTTGCCATCGCGACGAATCAGCTCATGCAACAGCGACACCAGAATCCGCGCACCCGATGCACCGATCGGATGACCCAGGGCAATCGCGCCGCCATTGACGTTGACTTTGCTGGTGTCCCAACCCAGTTCCTTACCGACTGCCAGTGATTGCGCGGCGAACGCTTCATTGGCTTCGATCAGGTCGAGGTCGTCCAGGGTCCAGCCGGCTTTCGTCAATGCCAGACGGGTGGCCGGCACCGGGCCGATGCCCATGATCGACGGGTCCACACCGGCACTGGCGTAGGCCGTGATACGTGCCAGCACCGGCAAGCCGAGGGCCTTGGCCTTGGCGGCGCTGGCCAGCAACAGCACGGCGGCACCATCGTTGAGGGTCGACGAGTTGCCGGCGGTCACGCTGCCGTTTTTCTGGAACGCGGGTTTGAGGTTGCCCAGCGCTTGTAGCGTGCTGTCCGGACGCGGCTGTTCATCGGTGTCGAAGACCAGCGGCTCACCTTTGCGCTGAGGGATCAGGATCGGGGTGATTTCACGCTTGAAGTAACCCGCTTCGATGGCAGCAGCGGCTTTCTGTTGCGAGGCCGCGGCGAAAGCGTCCTGGTCTTCGCGACTGAGGCTGTACTTCTCTGCCAGATTCTCGGCGGTGATGCCCATGTGGTAGTCGTTGAAGGCGTCCCACAAACCGTCCTGAATCACGCTGTCTTGCAGTTGCGCATGACCCAGGCGCAAACCGGTGCGGGCCTTGGGCAGAACATACGGCGCCAGGCTCATGTTTTCCTGACCGCCGGCAATCACAAGTTCGGCGTCGCCGCAACGGATGGCCTGGACCGCCAGCTGGACTGCCTTGAGGCCCGAGCCGCAGACCTTGTTCAGGGTCAGGGCAGGGGTGGTATGAGGCAGGCCAGCCTTGATCGCCGTCTGGCGTGCCGGGTTTTGCCCCGAGCCCGCGGTGAGTACCTGGCCGAGGATCACTTCATCGATCTGCGAGCCGTCCAGACCGGTCTCTTCCAGCAGGCGGCGAATGACCGCCGCGCCCAGTTCGGTGGCTGGAATCGCGGACAAGGCACCTTGGAAACTGCCGATGGCGGTACGAGTAGCGGCAACGATTACGACTTCGTTCATGCGTGACCTCATTAAGATTTTGTCGAGCGAAAGCAGGGCATCCATGCCCTGACAGGTCTACTGCATGTTCATGCCGCCGTTGACCGAGAAGTCGGCCCCGGTGCTATAGGCCGATTCATCGGAAGCCAGCCAAGCCACGATGGAGGCGATTTCTTCAGGTTGGCCGAGGCGCCCGACCGGCGTGGCCGCGATCATGGTCTCGAGAATGTCCGGGCGGATGGCCGCGGTCATGCTGGTCTGGATGTAGCCTGGGGAGACGGTATTGACGGTCACGCCCTTGCCGGACACTTCCCGGGCCAGGGCCATGGTGAAACCATGGATGCCGGCCTTGGCCGCGCTGTAGTTGGTCTGGCCGAACTGGCCGCGCTGACCGTTGATCGATGAGATGTTGATGACCCGTCCCCAACCCTTGGCCAACATTCCTTCAATCACCTGTTTGGTGGTGTTGAACAGGCCGCTCAGGTTGGTGCCGATGACCGCGTTCCAGTCTTCGGGCGTCAGTTTGCGAAAGGAAGCATCACGTGTGATGCCGGCGTTGTTGACCAATACATCGATCGGGCCGTACTGCTCGCGAGCCATCTCGAACGCTTTGCGCGTTGATTCCCAATCGGTGATGTCGCCGTAGATGCATTCGAATTGATAACCCGCCTCCAGTTGGCTCGCCATCCATTCTTTCTTGCGGGAGGAATCTGAGCTGCAGCCCACGATTACCTTGAATCCTTCCTTGTACAGGCGTTGGCTTATCGCAGTGCCAATCCCACCCATACCACCCGTGACCAACGCAATACGACCAAGCGACTTCATATGCTCTCTTCCTTTTTGTATTTTGCGTTGCAAGATGGGGGGATTGTTCGGCATTGACGGGGTGTGCGGAAGTGTTGAGAGGTGACGGTCTGGTGTCCAACGGTGCCATGCACGAAATGAAATAGAACTATTCGACACTGCTGTCGTCGCCTCGAAGCGTTCGTGTAGCAGCTGCAGAGCCTGCGAGGCTGCGTTCGGCTCGGGCCGCGTTCGGACGAAGCAGTCGTAAAACCGGACACCGTGGTCTTTCAGCCAAACCGCGTACGCCGGATTTGCGAGGACTTCGGTCGAGCGCGACCCCGGCTCGAATGCAGCCTCGCAGGCTCGGCAGCTGCTACAGGGTGAGACGACTGGCCTGAAATAGTGGCTAAAAGTGAGAAGTACCTATACTGGGATCAATATTGGCAACTGAACCACCCGTTAGTATTTGATTCATCGCAGATCAGTCATGTCTCCGGACAGGATGTTCGGTTCCACGGGTCATTGAGGACGCCATGTATAGAATGAGTTCAGGCTATGCCAGCGTGCTGGTAAATACGCTCTCGGCTCAAGGACTGGATGTTGCCAGTCTGTGCCTGGAGGCTGGACTAGACATGACGCTCGCGAACAAACCAGGAGCGTTTTGCGAGCGAAAGGCTATCTATCGACTATGGGATCTGGCCGCTCAGGCCTCGGGGGATCCGCACATTGGCTTGAGGGCCTATGGAAGTTTCCACCCCGGCAGTTTTCAAATCGTCGGCTACACCATGATGTCCAGCCTGAATCTGAAAAAAGCCCTTGAACGACTGGTCCGTTTCAGTCCGTTGATCGGCACCGGATTCAGCCTTTTCTTTACATCGGAACAGCAGAATTACCGACTTTCCGGCCTCGATCATCAACAAAAAGGTTCGATCAAACCTCGCCAATACACCGATGCAGCGCTGGCTTCATTGCTGGGCTTCTGCCGTAAGCTGGCGGGCGGCAACTCACCGCAACCCTTGAGCGTGGAGTTCAGCTATCCCGAACCTGAAGACACCACCGAGCATCGACGTTTGTTTGGCTGCGACCTGCGTTTCGACGCGGCTTACGACAGCATTTTGTTTGACGGGCAGGAGCTGCTCCGTCCGTTGAGCATGGCCAACGAAGCGTTGGCAGTGCTGCATGACAGTTTTGCCGAGGCGCAACTGGACCTGCTGTTTGGTTTTTGCATTGTCGGCAGGATTCGCGCGCTGATTACCGAGCGCTTGAGTCAGGGCCATGGACAGTGCGACATGGAGTCGATCGCGGCGGCATTGAACATCAGCAAGCGGACGCTGCAACGCGCGCTGGAAAAGGAAGGGACGCAATTCAAGGACGTGCAGAACGCAGTGCGCCGGCAATTGGCCGATTTCTACCTGCGTCATTCTCACTTCAACATGAAGCATGTCGCGTATCTCCTTGGTTTTCATGATCACAGCAGTTTCAACAAAGCCTGTAGTCGTTGGTTTGGCATGACACCCGGTCAGTATCGGGCCGATGAATCGATGGAAATCGAGGAAGCCGCGCCGGTCTGACGCGGTCCTCGTCAGCGTTCAACGTTATTTCACCGGAGGTTTTTTCACGCCTTTCTTGCCCTTGGCAGGTTTGCGCACTGGACTCGCAACCTTGGCGATGGGGTCTGGGGTCACTGCGGGTTTTTTCTGCTTGATCGGCTCAGGGGTTACCACCGGGACTTTCTCTTCGATGGCATCGGCTTCGCCGGGCGGTTGGGTCAGGCTGAAACCCGGCAGCGGCACGTCAAGCAGCGTGTGCAGTTCACACCAGAAGGGGTTGTCTGCGCCGCTGGTCAGCAGTTCCGGCAGCAAGTTGGCGACGGCCGCAAGCACTTGCTGGCGTTCTTCGACCTCGGCAAGCATCAAGGGCAGGCAGTGCAGGCTTTCTAGCGGATGGGTGGCGACCAGCAGTTTTTGCAGGCGCAGGGTTTCGCGCAAATCAAGCGGCTCGGCACTGTGGTCCTGAAGCAACACTTGCAATTGCAGGATCAATTTTTCAACGCTTTCCTTGCCCGGCTCGTCGCTCTCGCGGCCCAGCAGGAACAGGATCCGTATCAAGGCTTCCATCAGGCCGCCAAGGGGCAGGGCATCCTGCAAGCGCTCGATCAAAACCTTGTCGTGCTGCTCCGCATGTTCCTGAAGATTTCGCCCGGGTGCATTGCCGGTTAGGCTGTTGAGTACGCCATACACGCCGTAGAAACACATTTCCTGAGCCGCATCGCGCAGATCCCGATAGCCGTTCAAGGCGTCCTGCACCTGGTTGGAAAACATTTCCTGCCAGACCAGCAACGGGTTGTTCTGGCTGGCGGGGTGACGATCCCTGCTCACTTGGGCGGCACTGCCTGCCAGCCACCACAGCGCCGGGTTCAAACTGCTCCAGGCCACTTGCTGCTGATGGAAAGGGTGCGCCCGGCGCAGCATTTCGGCGCTCGGTTCGTTGATCAGCTGGCGCAACCACGGGCGTATGAATTCGTCGTACACATTGTTGTTGATATCGGACGCGCGCTGGACCAGCGCAAATTCGCGATCGTCATCACGGGGCGGCTGCACCTGGCCATGGATGTCGGCGATACGCCGGCGTTCAAAACGCACGGCATACGGCATCGCCGAATTCTCCGGCAGGTCTTCGATCAGCATTTCATAGAGCCCGGCCGGCAGCGCATTGATCGCATCGACCGCACCGAGCAATTCACGGTGTTCACGCCGCGCCACTTCGCCGGACACGAAGATGCCCAGATGGCCGATGCTCGCGTGCCGCAGGTACACGATGGTGCGTCCGGCATTTTGCAACGCGAGATCGCTGGGATAAACGTCGGAGATCCAGTCCAGGGCCTGTTGCGGGGGGGTGATGTTGTCGCCATACGAGCAGAACACCACCACCGGCACTTCGATCAACTTGAGATCAAGCCCGCTGCTCTTGCGCCCCAGGCCACCGGACAGCCGATTGCCGATGAACAGGTCGTCGACAATCATCTCGATCTCTTCGCCATTGAGCAGGGTCGGGCTGCCCCACCAGCGTTCGAAATCCAGAAAGCGTGCGGCCTCGCTGTCGACTTCGCTGAACAGGTGGTAGTACTTGCCCCAATAGGTGTTGGCCGGGTCCAGGTTTTCGAAATTGCTCACCAGCCAGGTGCCGTCGAAACGGTCATTGCCGAGGTCGCTCCCCAGGCGCGCCATCCAGCCACCACCCAGCAAACCGCCGGAATAGCGCATCGGATTGCGGCCATTGACGCCGGCCCAATACGACAACGGCGCACCATTGACAATGATCAGACCCGGCAGCTCTGGCCGGGTGGCCGCGAGGCCCATTAACGCCCAGCCCGCCTGGCAGTTACCGATCACCACGGGTTTGGTGCTGTCGGGATGCCGGGCGCTGACGACTTCGATGAACCGCGCCTGGGCTTCTGTGATATCGGCAAGGGTTTGCCCTGGGCGGGGCGAGTGACTGAAGGAGACGAAGTAGGTGGGGTGGCCGGCTCTCAGGCTCTCGCCGATAACCGAATCCTGTTTGAACCCGCCGATGCCAGAGCCGTGACCGCCGCGGGGATCAATGATGATCACCGGCTGTTTTTTGCTGTCGATCTGTTGGCCGGGACCGCCGAGGATTTGCAACAGCGAATAATTGACCGGGCGAGGCAGGTCCTCACCGGCGACCAGCGTTTCATGATTGAACTTGAGCAGCAGCGGATACCCGGCGCGCTCGTGGGCCAGGGTGTTGTCGCCGCGCTGACGCAAGGTATCCCAGAACAACACGCTGCGTTGTCCGAGGTCCGTGAAGTATTCCTGCCAGTCAGCGGGCGTCGGCTGTCTGAGTTGCCCAAGGCTTAAAGGCGCGAAGGTTTTTGCCTGGCGCTTCTGCACGGCGTCGAGGACGTTACGGGTATTGAGGCGTTGTAGATGATTGAGGTGCTCGAACAAGCCGGCGGGTTCGGAGAGCTTTTCATCTTGCAGCGCAATATTAACTTCCTGACCCATTGTGATCTCCTGACGCTATGCATGAGAACCTGCGCATCTGAACCCTTTAGCTAAAGAGGGCTAGGCTGGCCGTTCGACAGACTGGAGTTTATAGCGAATAGGGAGGGCATGAGCAAAGTTTATTTTGCACCGCACAAAAATAGACGTTGCCAAATAATTTTGTGCACTGCAATATCAAGGCTAACGCGATGATTGGCCGGATCGCTATCGCGTCCTCAGGTCCATCAGGGCCTTCCAGTACCAGGAGATTCAAGCATGTCTTTTTTCAATTCGGAAAAACTGCAAACCGCTCAGAAAGCCAACCTCGATCTTTTGCAGCAAATCAGCGGCAAAGTCTTCGCCAGCGTTGAACAGCTCAGCCAGTTGCAGTTCAAGGCACTGCGCGACTCCACCGAAGAGCACTTCGAAGGTGTTCGCAAGCTGCTGGCCGTACGTGATCCACAAGGTTTCGCCGAGCTGCAGGCTTCTTTCACCCAGCCGAGCGCACAAACCGAACGTCTGGCCGAGTTCAATCGTCAGGTCCAAGCGCTGATCGTGGGTACTCAGTCGGACATCGCCAAACTGACTTCGAGTCAGGTCGAGGCTGGCTCCCAACAGGTGCAAGAGTTCGTTGAAGCCATCACCAAGAATGCACCGGCCGGCTCCGAGCCTGTTGTGGCAGCGTTCAAGTCGAGCCTGGCGAATGCCGGTACTGTGTTCGAAAGCGCACAGAAAGCCGTAAAACAGGCTTCCGATGTGGCTCAGAGCAGTTTCGACGCAGCGACTGCCGCGGCCACCAAAGCGGCTCCAGAAGCAAGCGCCAAGGCTACCAGCGGTAACAAGTAAGTCGTATTAGATCAGCGGCACCAATGGCGATGGGTTCATTCCCCCATCGCCATTTTTTTTGTGCCGCGAAAAACCTTGGCGGGGCGGCTCTGGCTCACGCTGATACCAGTCGTCTGATCCAGTCCAGCAGAACGCTGGGCAACAGTTCTGGTCTGTGCAGCAAGGCGTATTGCCTCGCTCCGAATACCGCTGGCAGGTAATTCGCCGCCTGGCGGTCGATGGTCAAACAGAAGGGATAGATGCCTTGGAGCTTGGCTTCAGTCACGGCCTGATGCAGGTCTTCCACACCATAGCGGCCTTCGTACTGGTCAACATCGTTCGGCTTGCCGTCGGAGAGCAGTAACAAGAGACGGTGCGTGGCGGCTTCGCGCATCAGCAATGTGCTGGCGTGGCGCAGGGCGGCACCGGCCCGGGTATAGCGTTCCGGTTCGAGGGCGGCAATGCGCCGACCGACTTCATCGCTGTAGCGCTCATCGAATGCTTTCAGGGTGCGGATCGTGACCCGCTGCGGCCCTTCGCCGGAAAACGCCAGCACGCTATAAGGCTCGCCCAGGCTCTCCAGCGCCAGACAGACCAGCAGCAACGCCTCGCGCTCGACATCAATGACCCGGCGATGGCAGGACAGCCAGCTGTCAGTGGAACCGCTGACGTCGATCAGCAACATGATCGCCATGTCGCGCCGGCCACGGCGCTGGGTCTGATACAGCGCCTGCGGCATGCTCAGGCCGGCGCGGGCCTCGGCGCAACCGTCGATATACGCCTCCAGATCGATATCGTCGCCCTCCCATTGTTTGCGCAGCCTGACGCGTTGGGCCCGCAGACATTCGAATTGCCGGCGGATGGCATCGAGCACCGGATGGTGAGTGTCGAGGGTTCGCTCGACCCACTGCTGCGGGCCTTCCAGGGCGGGACACAGTTGCAGCGTCGCACCCGGATCACGGTAGACCTGGCGGCGGTAATCCCATTCGGGGTAGCTGATTGCGTTGTTGGCGAGATCCTGTGCACCGTGCCGAGCGCGGGTCTGTGGCGGGTCGTCGGACAGCAGCACTTCTTTCGGGCGACTTGCCGCGATCACCAGTCGAGCTTCGTTGAGTTCGGACAATGACTCGGCAAAAATCAGCTGCCGGTGTGTCGGTATCCCGGTCGGCAGGGCGCTGCATCCCCATGGGGTCTTCGGCCTTTTCCAGCGGTTCGGCGGGTTGCACCATCCACAGGCCTTGTTCCTGATCGTCGTCCTCGTCGTCCTCGTCGGCACAGGCTTCGCGCACAGTGGGCTGACGTGTGAGGCAGGCGCTGCGGGGCAGGGTATCGGCGGTGTCGATTTCGCCGGGCAAGGGCTGCACCTTCAGACCCACCGACGGCTCGCGCAGGTCGCCGGTCCAGGCATCGAGCAGCAACAGATGAGCGCCGATACCGTGAGATTCGTCGACGGACAGGAGGCGTCTTGCGAGGGTTTCTGACTGTTGCACCGAGTCGGCCGTTTTGGCGGGTATTTCCAGCCCTTCCAGAGGCTTGCCGCATTCGCTGCGTAGCAGTAAACGAAGAAAATTTTCCAGGGGGTGTCGCGGGTTTGGAAAGGCGTGAAGCGGCGGTCGGGTGGCCAGGGCATGTTGGCGCAAGCCATGGATCGATGGCCCCAACCCCGGCAACAGTCGCACCAAATCCGTATCGGCGGCCCAGGCTTCCAGAAGCAGATAGACGCTGCGCTGCATCGGGTTGTCGAGGGCTGACAGGGCGCCGGCACTGCCTCGTCGGGCACGCATGGCCTGTTGCAAGGCCAGGGTTTTATAGCGTTGCAGCGTGAGCGGACCCTCATTGCTGCCCAAGTCCTCCGGCAGCCATATCGTCACGCCATCGGTCGCCGGGACGGCGCTTTGCCGACACGGCTTTTCATGACGCAGCAAAAGCTTTTTCAGGAACGTTGGGGGCGAGGGTGGTTGCGCGACGCGCAGCGAATAGTGGGTGTCGAACACTGCCTTGATCAATAAATCGAGGTGTTGTGCGACATCCCCGAGGGTGATGATTTTTGCAGCGTCCGAGGGTGCCCGGTGACGACGCCACAACGCCTGCGCATACACCGTAGCGTGGCGTGCGACGTCGGTGATGAGGTCCTCGGCTTCGGCCATTTAGATGAATGTCAGGTCGACGAGGTCGCGCATGGCAGCGACCAGCACCGCGTCATCGGACAGCGGCGAGATCAACGCGACCCGGCACGCGATGGGCGCAGCAATGCCGCGGGCAATCAACCGTGCCGTGGCGATCAGCAGACGGGTGCTAGGGACTTCCGCCAGGCCCCGGTCCTGCAACGCGCGTAGCCGCTGGGCGAGGGTGACCAGGGCGTGGGCGGTGGCGTAGTCGGTTCCACCCTCATGGATGACGATGGCGATTTCGCGCTCGGCGGGCGGGAAGTCGAAATCCAGCGCCACAAAACGCTGTCGGGTACTCGGTTTCAAATCCTTGAGTATTCGTTGGTAGCCGGGGTTGTACGACACCACCAGTTGAAAGTGTGGTGAGGCTTCGAGGATCTCGCCGATTTTGTCCAGCGGCAGAATCCGTCGGTGGTCGGTGAGCGGGTGCAGGACGACAATCGTGTCTTGCCGCGCTTCGACCACTTCGTCCAGGTAACAGATAGCGCCTTCGCGCACGGCTCGGGTCAGCGGGCCTTCCGTCCAATGGGTGCCCTGATGACCGATCAGGAAACGCCCGACCAGGTCGCTGGCGCTCAGATCGTCATGGCAGGAAATAGTGATCAACGGGCGTTTGAGTCGCCACGCCATGTGTTCGACAAAACGGGTCTTGCCACAACCGGTAGGTCCTTTGAGCATGACGGCCAGTTGCTGCGCATGGCATTGCTCGAAAATCGCCACCTCGTCGCCGCTGGGCTGGTAATAGGGTTCAGCTTGCAGCGACGCGGGTTCGGCGTGCATCAGCGAACGTTCCATCACAACGCCGCGCCTGAGGCTTGAGGTGTGGCCAGGACCGGATCGGCTTCATCGACATTGAAGTCCGGCGCATGGCGGAAAAACTCGAAGATGAACAGTCCGGCACCCAGGCTGAACATCGACGCCGTCGCCACCAGCATCAAGAAGTGCACCTGAATCTTCAGCTGCACGTCCAGGTAGCCGAGGCCAAGAATGCGCTCCAGGTACACCTGACCAATGCCCGCCGTGGCAAATGACAGGGTAATGCCGAACATTCCCCCCAACTGCAACCAGAACGCCCAGTAACCGATACTGCTTTCCTCCACCGGACGACGGGTCATGCCGGGCAGCGCATAGGTGATCATCGCCAAGACAATCATGGCATAGGCGCCATAGAAGGCCGCATGGCCATGCATGGCGGTAATCAGGGTGCCGTGGGTCCACTTGTTGACGTCGGGGAAGGTGTGAGCCAACCCCAGCAGACCGGCGCCGAACATGGTGAACACGGCGCTGCCCAAGGTCCAGTGCAAAGCCAGTTTGTTGGGGTGAGAGAGGCCGGAGCGGCGCATCGCGTTGTAGGCATAGATCGCCATGCCAATCAGCGCCATCGGCTCAAGTGCACTGAAAAAACCGCCCAGTGGCAGCCAGTAATGAGGAACGCCGATCCAGTAATAATGATGTGCGGTGCCCAGAATGCCGGCAATGAACACCAGGCCGACAATGACGTACAGCCACTTCTCCATCACCTCGCGGTCAGCGCCGGACAGCCGGATCAGCAGATAGGCAAGAAAGCCGCCCTGGATCATCTCCCAAACACCTTCGACCCACAGGTGAATCGTCCACCAGCGGTAATAGATCGACACCACGTAATTTTCATAATGCAGCAACGCTGGCAGAAAGAGCACGGCGGCGCTGGCCAGGCCTAGCAGCAGGACGCCCTCGGTGGCGGTGAAACGCCCGGCTTTCTTGATTGTCATGCCGATGTTGTAGAGAAACATCAGCATGCAAATCACGATCACGATCTTGTGGGGCAGCGGCTGTTCGAGCAGCTTGTTCCCGGTGCCATAACCGAACAGGTAGCCAAGAACGGCGGTGACTCCCATGGCCGTCCACAACCCGAGCTGGATGTAGGCCAGCTTGGTGCTGTGCAGCTCGCCACGGGATTCGTCCGGCACCATCCAGTACGTCGCCCCCATGAACCCGGTCAGCACCCAGACGATCAACAGATTGGTGTGAATGGACTTGGTGACATCGAATGGCAAGAGGTTCAGCAGCGGATCCGGCCCGAGGTATTTCGCCGCCGAGAGCAGGCCGAAGACCAGTTGCAGGCCAAACAACACCATGGCAACGGCGAAATACCAGTAGGCGACGGATTGAGATCTGTAGCGCATGGTCATCCCCTGCGGTTACTGGAACGACGCCAGATAGGCGACCAGTTGATCGATCTGTTCGGGCGTTAGCGATTTGGCGAAGGTGTCCGGCATGAAGGACATACCGTTGGCGGAAAACATGTCGCCCGGATGCAGGTAAACACTCGGCGTGACGATGGATTCACGGATGAAGCCTTCGGCGTCCTTGGCCTTGCCCTTGTAGTCAGGCGAGGCGATGACCTGCTTGGCCCGACTGGCCAACCCGGCCAGTGATGGCCCGGCGAGGTTGACGCCCGGCGCAATCGAGTGGCAAGCGCTGCACACCGGCGTTGCGTTCGTTCGAAACAACGCCTCGCCCAAGGCGATCGGATCTTCCTTGCCGGACACCGGGCGGGCGGCGGGAGGTGGTTGGCCGTCGCCGGTGGCATTCTGCTGTGCCACGGTGAGGTCCATGCCGGGGATCGATGCACCGGTCACCAGAATCGGGCGCGGCGGCCAGCCTTGATTGTCGACCTTGCTCACCCAATCGAGGAAGGTGATCAAATCGGCGATTTCCTCGTCGCCGAGTTTCAGGTTCGGCATCAGGCGACGATGGCGTTGCTCGTCATAGAACTTTGAAGGGTCTTTGAGGAATGCAGTGAGATAAGGGGCGCCGCGCTGCTGGGCGATTTTCGTCAGGTCCGGGGCGTAATAAGCCCCCTCGCCGAACAGGGTGTGGCAATTGATGCAATTGTATTGATGCCAGACATCCTTGCCGCGAGTGACCTGGGGCGTGATCTGTTGAGCGTTGGTCAGTGTGGGGAACTGCCGGTGACTATCAACAGTCATGCCCAGAAACACCACAGCAGCGATCGCCGTCGATATCAGTGCGAATGAGCGTGTCTGGCGTTTGTTCATTGCGAACTCCCTATACGCCGATACCGGTCCAATAGGTGATGCCGATCACTCCGGCATAGACGACCGCGCTGGCCATCAGCACGAGCACTGCATAGCTGACGAGCTTCAAGACTTTGTGCACGACTGCCTCCCAATCTGGAAGTGCAGGTGGAAAGTGCGTTAGCCCGTTGCACTGACGATTGCTTGAGGTCTGCATTCGAACAGCTGCGAACAGGCGCTGAAGATTGACGACTTCACCAGGCCTTGCGTTTAAGTGCCGTGGTTCAGTGGGGGAGGCAGGATGACTGTGAGCCTAGTAGACGTCGCGCGACTGTCAATGACTCGGGTGGACTTCATTCACCGTCTTTTTTCTTTCCACCATCAGCGTCTGGCTTGCCGCCGAACATGCCAAAAAGGTTCTGGGTGTTGAGATAAAGCGCCTTCGACTGGTCGACATATTGGCGCATCAGGTCCTGCATCACAGGGGCCTGTTGATGCATGAAGTCGCTCCAGGCCTCGGACGACTGCGCGCCGGTCTGGGACTGGATGTCGATGACTGTCTGGATGCTTTTATCCAGGTAGCTGCCGAGAACGCCCTGATAAGGGCCGTAGAACTGGATAATCCCCATCAGCATTTCGGTGGTGAAGATCGGCTCACCGCCACTTTCGGCTTCCAGAATCACTTGCAGCAGGATGCTGCGGGTCAGATCCTCGCCGCTCTTGGCATCGACCACCAGAAAGGCAATTTTGTCGACCACCAACTGGCGTATGTCCGCCAGCGTCAAATGACTGCTGGTGTGGGTGTCATACAGTCGGCGATTGGGGTACTTCTTGATCAGGCGGGGGGTGGTATCAGTCATGCGGGGCGTCTCGCGGCGGCCTGGTTTGCAGGCATCTTAACCTACAATCATCATTGGTGTTCTTGAGGCCGACTTGCTCGCGAAGAGGCCCGCTATCACAGCACAAATCCAGCAGCAAAAAGGAGACTGCGCCGTCAAGCGAGTCCCCCTTTGTGCAACCAGAACTGGCTTACCAGATCGGCAAGGTGTAGCTGACGATCAGGCGGTTCTCATCCAGGTCGCTGCCGAAGTTGGTCGAGCGAACCGTCGCGTTACGCCATTTCACCCCGACATTCTTCAACGGCCCGCACTGCACGACATAGCCGATGTCGGTATCACGTTCCCATTCCTTGCCTTCCGGGCGGTTGCCGCCCAGATCGATATTGTCGCCGGTGAGGTAGCGGGTCATGAAGGTCAGGCCCGGAACGCCGATAGCCGCAAAGTTGTAGTCGTAGCGAGCCTGCCAGGATTTTTCGTCCTTGCTGGCGAAGTCGCCGATCTGCACGAAGTTCACCAGGAAGGCATCGGTGCCGTTGACGTAGGCGTAGCCGGTGTCGCCGCTCATGCCTTGATAACCCAAGCCCAAGGCATGCCCGCCGAGGTTGTAGGTGAACATCGCGCCAATGGCATTGTTATCGACATTGCTGCCGCCATCATCCGTTGAACGGGCAAAGCGCAGATCCGTCTTCAGCGACTGCCCCGTCGTCACCGGCAACACGTAGGTCAGGTTGACCAGGTGCTGGCTGTAGAAGTTGTCGAAGTGACCGTAGCTGTAGCCGGTGGCGAGGTTGCTCGTCCATTTGTAGTTCAGGCTGGCAAAATCGAAGCTGTCGCTATCGACATGACGCGTCGTGATGCCCTTGGCGCCGGTGCGGGTGATGCCCATGTCCTCGTAATCCGAGGAGTCGCGCTGATTGACCTGTGTCAGTCGCCCGGCATCCACCGTCAGGCCTTCGATTTCCAGCGACGTCAACTGACCGCCCTTGAAGGTTTGTGGCAACAGCCGAGAATCGTTGGCCAATACCGTGGGCAGTTTCGGCAGCAGCGTGCCAAGTTTTAGTGTGCTTTTTGAAGCACGCACTTTGGCGGTCAGGCCCAGTTCGCCGTATTCGTCCTGCGCACCTTTGCTCGTGTCGCGGTGGCGTTTGAGCAGGCCGGAGCCTGCGCGATCAGGGCTGGAATCGAGCTTGACGCCGACCAGGCCAATCGCATCGAAACCCACGCCGATCAATCCTTCGGTGAATCCCGATTCATAGCGCAGCAGGAAACCCTGGGCCCATTCCTCTTGTTTGGATTGGGCGGCGTTGTCCTGGCGATAGTCACGGTTGAAATAAAAGTTGCGCAGCTCAAGGCTGGCCTTGCTGTCTTTGACGAAGTCGGCAGCGGCGGGGGCCGAGAGGCTGATGACGCCGCCGGCCAGCAACAGTCGGGTAGCGAGGGTGCGGGTATTGCGGTCCATGGTGAAGCCCCTTTTGTTTTTATTATGGAAAGACAGGTCCCACGGCCCTCGCCAGGTGGGCGAGGGCTTATCGATAAAAAACGCGAACGCCGAAAAGACAGGAGCGTGGCGCCGCGTGCGGTTCAATCGTTAGAACTGTTCGGCGCTCAGGCCAAACAAGGAGGCACTGCCTGCGCGGATGGATTGCTCCAGACTCAATATGCGCGGCAGCAAGCGGTGGATATAGAAGTCGGCGGTGGCGATTTTCGCGCCATAAAACCCTTCGTCTTCGTGCAGCTTTTGCTTGGCAACCTGTGCCATGCGTGCCCAAAGCCAGGCGTAGGCGACGTAACCGAACAGGTGCAAATACTCGACCGATGCAGCGCCGATTTCGTTGCGATTGGTCGTGGCCTGATCCTGCAGCCAGTCGCTCAAGTCCTCCAAACGCCGCACGGCATCGAACAGTTGAGCGGAGTAGGGCGCGTCAGGCTGATGGGCGAAATGACGGATCTCACCGGTGAACTGGCGCAGCGCGAAGCCCTTGTCGGCGAGCACTTTGCGTCCGAGCAGGTCCAGCGCCTGAATGCCGTTGGTGCCTTCGTAGATCTGCGCGATACGCACGTCACGGACCAATTGTTCCTGGCCCCATTCGCGGATGTAGCCATGGCCGCCGAACACTTGCTGGCCGTTGATGCAGCTTTCGAGGCCGGTGTCGGTAAAAAACGCCTTGGCCACCGGAGTGAGCAGCGCGACCAGGGTTTGCGCGCTGTCGCGCTCCTTGGCGTCATCGGAAAACTTCGCCAGGTCCAGTTGCTGCCCGACATAGCTGGCGAACGCACGGCCGCCCTCGGTCATGGCTTTCATGCTGAGCAGCATGCGGCGCACATCGGGGTGAACGATGATCGGGTCGGCCACTTTGTCCGGAGCAATAGCACCGGTCGGCGCGCGGCTCTGCACACGTTCACGGGCGTAAGCCACGGCGCTCTGATAGGACGCTTCGGCACAGCCAATGCCCTGAATGCCGATGGAAAGGCGCTCGTAGTTCATCATGGTGAACATCGCCGCCAGGCCTTTATTGGCTTCGCCGACCAACCAACCGCTGGCGCCGTCGAAGTTCATCACGCAGGTGGCCGAGGCCTTGATGCCCATCTTGTGTTCGATCGAACCGCAACTCACGGCGTTGGCATCGCCGAGGGAACCGTCGGCATTGACCAACACTTTGGGGACGACAAACAGCGAGATGCCTTTCGGCCCCGCCGGTGCATCCGGCAGTTTGGCAAGCACCAGATGGACAATGTTTTCGGTCAGGTCCTGATCGCCACCGGTGATGAAGATCTTGCTGCCGGTGATGCTGAAACTGCCGTCGGCCTGAGGTTCGGCGCGGGTGCGGATCATCCCCAGATCGGTGCCGGCGTGGGCTTCGGTCAGGCACATGGAACCGGCCCAACGGCCTTCGTACATCGGCGGCAGGTAAAGGTTTTTCAGGGTGTCGCTGGCGTGGGCATCCAGTGCCAGGCAGGCACCGGAACTCAACGCTGAATACAGGGCGAAACTGGAGTTGGCGCCGTAGAGCATTTCTTCGAACTGCACGGCGAGCATCTTCGGCATGCCCATTCCACCGAAATCAGCGTTACCGGAAAGACCCACCCAGCCGCCTTCGATGTAGGTGGCGTAAGCCTGTTTGAAACCGATCGGCGTGCTGACCTGGCCATCAACCCACTGGGCGCCTTCCTCGTCGCCGCTGCGATTCAATGGCGCAATCAGGTGCGAGGTGACTTTGGCCGCCTCCTCAAGAATGGCGTCAGCGGTGGCGGCGTCGACACTGTCGGCCAGGGCTGGCAGGCGCGCCCACAGGGCCGGGGCGTCGAACACTTCATGCAGCACAAAGCGCATGTCACGCAGCGGGGCGTTGAATTCGGGCATAACGTGAACCTCAAAAGGTTGTGCGATGGGCACGGCGCTGCTTGAGCAGGCCGTGCCCTTTCTATCAATGGCTGGAAGCGCTGGCGGCACCGAGGCCGGTCTGGGCGCGAACGAACTGGTCGGCGTAAGCGTCACGCTCCTTGTCGGCCCGCACGCTGCGGTCGAGTTTCGACACCACGACGATCACGAAGAACGCCAGCGGCATGGAGAACAGCGCCGGGTGGTCGTACGGGAAGATCGCGTGAGCATGGCCGAGCACGGTGACCCAGACGGCAGGCGAGAGGATCACCAGCACCAACGCACAGATCAGGCCGGCGAAACCACCGATGATCGCGCCTTTGGTGGTCAGGCCTTTCCAGTACATGGCCATGATCAGCACCGGGAAGTTGGTCGATGCGGCGATGCCGAAGGTCAGGCCCACCAGGAACGCGACGTTCATCTTCTCGAACAGAATGCCCAGCAGAATCGCGATGATGCCCAGGCCCACGGTGGCCATGCGGGTCACGCGCATTTCCTGTTTCTGGCTGGCTTTGCCTTTCTTGAACACCGTGGCGTAGAGATCGTGGGATATCGCCGAGGCACCGGCCAGGGCCAGCCCGGAGACCACCGCAAGAATGGTGGCGAAGGCCACGGCCGAAAGGAAACCGAAGAACAGGTTGCCACCGACCGCTTTGGCCAGGTGCATGGCGACCATGTTGCCGCCGCCAATCAAGGCGCCGCCGACTTCGCCATTGACGTAGTACTGCGGGTCAGTGCCGATGATCACCATCGCGGCAAAGCCCAGGGTGCAGACAACAAGGAAGAAGAAACCGATGAAACCGGTGGCGTAGAACACCGACTTACGCGCTTCCTTGGCGTTAGGCACGGTGAAGAAGCGCATCAGAATGTGCGGCAGACCGGCAATCCCGAACACCAGGCCCAGCGACATCGAAGCGGTGTTGATCGGGTCGGCGAGCATCGAGCCAGGGCCCATGATGTTCCAGCCGCTGGCATGCGCCTCGACGGCTTTGGTCGCCAGGGTTTCGTAGCTGAAACCGAATTGCGACATGGCCATGAACGCCAGAGTCGTGCCGCCGGCAAGCAGCAACACAGCCTTGATGATCTGCACCCAGGTGGTGGCGATCATGCCGCCGAAGATCACGTACACCAGCATCAGTGCGCCGACGATCACCACGGCTACCGGGTAGTCGAGGCCGAACAGCAACTTGATCAATTGACCCGCACCGACCATCTGCACGATCAGGTAGCAGCACACCACCGTCAACGAACCAAACGCAGCGAAGATCCGCACTTTGTTCTGGTCCAGTCGATAGGACACGATATCGGCAAAGGTGTAGCGCCCCAGGTTGCGTAAGCGCTCGGCCATCAGGAAGGTGATGATCGGCCAGCCGACGAAGAACCCGATGGTATAGATGAAGCCGTCATAACCCTTGGCGAATACCAGGCTGGACAGCCCCAGCAGCGTGGCGGCGGACATGTAGTCGCCGGCAATTGCCAGACCGTTCTGGAACCCGGTGATGCCACCGCCCGCCGTGTAGAAGTCCGACGTGGATTTGGTTTGCCGCGCGGCCCACCAAGTGATGGCCAGCGTGCCCAGCACGAAGACGAAGAACATGCCGATCGCATGCAGGTTGAGCGGTTGTTTTTCCACCGCGCCCAGCGCGGGTGCAGCCAGCACCACGGAGGCCGGCAATAGCCCGGCAGCGGCGAGGATAAGTTTACGGAGCAGAGTCATCACTTGCTCTCCTCGAGAATGGCGGCGCCCAGTGCATCGAAACGCGTGTTGGCGCTGTAGACGTACCAACCGGTCAGCAACCAGGAAAAAATGATGATCGCCGCGCCAACCGGCATGCCCAGGGTCAACATCCGATGCTCGGCGATCGGCGCATGCAGCCACTGCGGGGCAAATGCCACCACCAGCATGAACGCGTAGTAAGTGCCCAGCACCGCAGCACTGAGTGACCAGGCCAGGCGCGAACGGCTGCTCACCAATTGAAGGAATTTCGGGTTGGACCGAATGCGTTCACAGCGTTGGGTATCGGTTGAATGGATGTCGATCATGGGTGGCTCCACATTTGTTGTTATAGGCGTTTGAACGTGGCCGAATTCGGCGTGCACGAGCCCGAAGCGGCAGGTAAAACACCTGCCGCTGGGTGGTACAACGTCGGTTCGGGTTAGAGCGCTTTGGCCCTGTCGCGCAGAACGTACTTCTGGATCTTGCCGGTTGAAGTCTTCGGCAGCAGGGTGAAAATCACCGTACGCGGCACTTTGAAGCCGGCCAGGTGTTCGCGGCAGAAGCTGATGATGTCGGCCTCGCGAACATCCTGGTGATCAGCCTTCAACGTGATAAAGGCGCAGGGCGTTTCGCCCCACTTCTCATCAGGGCGGGCGACGACGGCCGCTTCCATGACGGCTGGATGGCGATAGAGCACACCTTCCAGTTCAATGGTGGAAATGTTCTCGCCGCCGGAAATGATGATGTCCTTGAGCCGGTCCTTGATCTCGACGTAACCGTTCGGATGACACACCGCCAGGTCGCCGGTGTGGAACCAGCCGCCTTCGAACGCTTCGGCCGTCGCGGTCGGGTTCTTCAGGTAGCCCTTCATCACGGTGTTGCCGCGCATGAAGATCTCACCGATGGTCTGACCATCTCGCGGGGTCGGCTCCAGCGTCTTCGAATCGCCGACCAGCACGCCTTCGAGCGTCGGGTAGCGCACGCCTTGACGGGATTTGATCTGCGCCCGTTCGTCCAGCGGCAACTCATCCCATTCGGCATGCCAGGCGCAGAGCGTCACCGGGCCATAGGTTTCGGTCAGGCCATACACGTGGGTGACCTTGATGCCCATTTCTTCCACGGCACCGATCACTTTGGCCGGTGGCGCGGCACCGGCGACCATGGCGTTGACCGGGTGATCGATCGCCGCTTTAGCCGATTCCGGCATGTTGACCAAGGCATTGAGCACAATCGGCGCAGCGCACAGATGGGTGACCTGATGCTCGCGGATCAAGGTGAGGATTTTCTGCGGATCGACACGGCGCAGGAACACATGCACACCGGCCATGGCGGTGATGATCCACGGGTAGCACCAACCGTTGCAATGGAACATCGGCAGGGTCCAGAGGTACACCGGGTGGTTGCCCATGGCCCAGGTCATCTGGTTGCCCAACGAGTTCAGGTAAGCACCGCGATGGTGGTAAACCACGCCTTTGGGGTTGCCGGTGGTGCCTGAGGTGTAGTTCAGCGAGATGGCTTGCCATTCGTTCGCCGGCCACTGCCAGGCAAAAGCCGGGTCGCCTTCAGCCAACAGCGCTTCATAGTCCAGATCGCTGACAGCCTGGCCTTCACCGTATTCCGGGTCATTGACGTCGATGACCAGCGGCGGGTGATCCAGCATGCCGATCGCCGCGTGAATCACATCATGGAACTCGCGGTCGGTAATCAGCACCTTGGCTTCGCCATGTTGCAGCATGAAGGCGATGGCTTCGGCATCCAGACGCACGTTGAGCGGGTTGAGCACCGCGCCAATCATCGGCACGCCGAAATGCACTTCAAGCATCTCGGGAATGTTGGGCAGCATTACCGCCACCGTGTCGTTCTTGCCGATGCCGCGACCGGCCAGCGCCGAAGCCAGGCGGCGGCAGCGGGTGTAAGTCTGCGCCCAGGTGCGGCGAATAGAACCATGGATGACGGCGGGGTAGTCCGGATAAACGCTGGCGGTACGCTCGATGAAGCTGAGCGGAGACAAGGCAATATGATTGACAGCCGCAGGGCCTAGCCCTTGTTCATAGATCGACATGTACGGGTACTCGGTGGCTGATTGTTAGCTCTATAGGTGACCTTGCAGCGTCGCCGCTGAGGGCACCTTTTATGTCCGGCTTGCTTTATATAACATTCAGCTACCGATATGGAAGTACAACCTACGTCATATAGGATATGTACTATATTTTATTCTGGCAGGTCTAAATGAATGCAGTGACACCGCCAAGGCCGGTATATCCTTGGCTTCCCCAACGTAGCGGACCTGTGATGACCCTGACTCCCGTTCGATTGCACAGCTGGTTGCGCCTGCAGCGCGAGGGCGTGTCGCTGGCCGCCCGGGCCGATGCGTTGTGCCGTGCGTTGCAGGATTGCCCTGAGGTGCACCGGGCGGTTTATTTGAGTTGGCAAGCCAATGCGCGGATTTACAGCCACGAGGGCGCCGCCCAGCATTTTCCACCGGGGCTGGGCGACCCTTCGCTGGCCAGCGATCGGTTGCTGTTTAATCGGCTGGTCGAAGCGGGGCGGCTGGACCTGGCGCAAGTGCGGCAACTCGATTGCTGGTTGGCCGGCCGATTGCGTCGGGCCGCTATCAGCCATGGCCAGGTGTTTGATCTGGCCTTGCAACCGGGGCAACCGGGGTTGTTGCTGGTGGAAGTGTGCGAGGGCGTGAGTCTTGATTGGCTGGGTTGGGTGCAGGACTTGCTGACGACGTTGCTGAGCAGCGTCAACGGCATGCTGCGGGGCTCGCCGCTGTTGGGTCACGATCCGCAGCCGAGTCTGTTGCTCGATGCGCAGGGCCGGCCGCTGGAATTCAATGCCGCGCTGTTGGCACTGCTCGCCGAAAAGCCGCTAACCGAGGTTCTGGGCTTTTTGCCGGTGAATCACCGGGTGCTGGTCCGTGCCTGCCTCGACCAGCAACGCGCCATCGACGGGGTCGAAGCCCAGTTCGAAGCGCAGATCCTGATCTGGACGTTTATCCCCGATCCCCAGGACAACCGTGTGCTCGCCCGTTGCCGCGATGCCACGGCACAAGTGCTGGCCGAGCGTGAAGCCGCCACGGCACGGCGGCTGTACAGGCTGATCATCGAGAACACCACTGACCTGATTTCCCGACACACACCGGACGGGCGCTTTCTGGATGCATCGCCCGCATCCTGGACATTGCTTGGCTACTGGCCGGAAGAGTTACGCGGGCAAATGGCCCAGGGCTTGTTCCATGGTCAGGACCTGGCCAGCCTGGTGCAGCGCGCGCGGGATGCTCTGGAGCAGGACGGTTATCACACAATGACCTATCGCATTCGTCATCGAGACGGGCATTACCTGTGGTTCGAAACCGCAAGCCGGGCGATTCGTGAAACCTACACCGGGACGGTGGTTGAAGTGGTCAGCGTGTCCCGGGACATTACCGCTCGGGTGCAAGCCGAGGAGAACAAGCGGCGTCTGGCGGAGGTGGTCGAGGCCAACACCGATCCAGTGTTGTTCATCGACTCCGAGGGGCAGGTCACTTATCTCAATCCTGCTGCTCGGCGCATCCTCGGGATCGACGAGCAACAGCCGATGCCGGCCCTGGCGACGTTGTTCGCCAGCGGCGACCTGGCACGTCTGCAGCGTGATGGCTGGAGCAGCGCCGAACGCGACGGTGTCTGGAGCACCGATGCGCGATTGCAGCCACCGGGTGGCGGCACTTCAGTGCCGGTATCGCTGGTGTTGCTGGCGCACCGTTCGGCCGGCGGCGAGCGCTATTACTCCTTGGTGGCGCGGGACATGACCGAGCGTGAACTGCGTGAGGTGCAACAGCGCCGCCATCAGGACGAACTGGCGCACACCGCGCGGTTGGTCACCCTGGGTGAATTGGCCTCGGGCATCGCTCACGAAATCAACCAGCCGCTGGCGGCGGTGGTCAATTACGCGAATGCCAGCCAGCGCTATTTACAGACGCTGGATTCCAATCCCCAAGCCGCCGCCCGAGTGGCGCAGGGGCTGGAGCGCATTACCCATCACGCCACGCATGCTTCAGAAGTGATCAGACGTTTGCGCGCGTTTCTGCGCAAGGGACAGCGCCGGATGCAAGCCCTGAATTTCACCGATGTCGCCCGCGAGGCCGTGCGTTTGTGTGCCTGGGAAGCGAGCAATTGCCAAGTGACAATCGAGGATCGCCTGCCGGATAATCTGCCGCCGATTTATGCCGACCGGGTGCTGCTGGAGCAGGTGCTGCTCAATCTGTTGCGCAATGCCATCGATGCCAACCGCGAACAACATCCGGGGCAGCCGTCACTGATCGTGATGGCCGCGGGGCAGGGCGGTGGTGCAACCGTGGAAATCAATGTGCAAGACCAGGGGCCAGGCGTCAGCGAGCCGGAACTGGAGCAGATATTTACCCCGTTCTATACCAGCAAGGCCGATGGCCTGGGACTTGGCTTGTCCATGAGCCGCAGCATCATCGAAGGGTTCGGTGGCGAATTGCAGGCCCGACGCCAAGCTGTCGGGCTGCTGATGTGCTGCCGCTTGCCGCTGGCCGGCCCAACAAAACAACAACAGGAATAACGTAATGGCAGGTGTGACGGAGCACGTGGTGTATGTGGTCGACGACGATCAAGGCATGCTCGATTCAACAGTCTGGTTATTGGAATCAGTAGGGCTCAAGGCCTTGCCGTTTACCAGTGGCGTGGAGTTTCTCAGTGCCTGTGATGCCACGCTCGATGCCTGCGTGCTGCTCGATGTTCGCATGCCCGGCATGGGCGGTTTGAACGTGCAGGAAGAAATGCGCACACGTGAGCTGAACTTGCCGATCATTTTCGTCAGCGGGCACGCGGATGTGCCGATCGTGGTTCGCGCCTTCAAGGCAGGCGCCCATGACTTCATCGAGAAGCCCTATAACGAGCAATTGCTGCTGGACAGCGTACAACAGGCGCTCAGTAACTGCGCAGCAAACCGCTCGGGCAATCAGGGTCATGAAGCCTTGCAGGCACGTTTGCTGACACTGACCCCACGGGAGCGCGATGTCTTGCTGCCGCTGGTGCAGGGTTACACCACCCGTGAGATCGCTGAGCAACTGGGCGTGAGCGCAAAAACCGTCGACCTGTATCGTTCGCGGGTGATGAAACGCATGCAGGCCAATACCTTGCCGGACCTGGTGGGCATGGCCATTGCCGCTGAACTGGTCGATCCGCTGAAGCTGCGGTGATTGCTCGCGTTTTCCATTGAGCGACTATGCTGGGCTAACCGATCTCATCCCTCTGCAGCGATCTGCAAGGAGGCAGCAATGGTGCCCACATCCAGCTCCGAGAAGGCGTTCACACGCAGTCTGCTCGATGTTTTGATCCGTGCAGGGCTGATTGCCGTACTGGTGCTGTTCTGCTTTGAGATCTTCAGCCCGTTCCGCGACCTCATGCTGTGGTCGCTGATCCTGGCGATCACCCTTTATCCATTGCAAGTGCGGCTCAAAGGGCCGTTGGGTCAGAAAGACGGCCGTATTGCGACGCTGATTGTGCTAATCGCTATTGTGGTTCTCATGGTGCCGATCTATCTGTTGGTCACCTCGATTGCCGATTCGGTCGCGCATGCCATGACCACCGTGAAGGACGGCAACTTCCATATTCCGCCACCCGCTGACTCAGTCGCTGACTGGCCGTTAGTGGGCAAGTCTGTCTCTGCTTTATGGCTGCAGGCCTCAACCGATCTTCCCGACCTGGCAGCGAAGTACCTGCCGCAGATAAAACATTTCAGCTTGAGTTTCCTGGGCAAACTGGCCGGCGTCGGCATGGGGTTCCTCACCTTTATCTTTGCATTGATCATCGCCGGCATTTTCATGGCCTATGGCGAGAGCGGCAGGCGCAGTGCGGTACAGATCGCTTCACGCGTCAGCGATCCGGGCAAGGGGTCGAAAATCGCCGAACTGTGTACCGCAACGATCCGTGCGGTCGCGCTGGGGGTGGTCGGCATCGCCTTCATCCAGATGCTGCTGGTGGGCATCGGATTCGTGATCAAGGGTGTCCCCGGCGCCGGTCTGCTCGCCTTGGCGGTGCTGCTGCTCGGCATCATGCAATTACCGGCGACGCTGATTACGCTACCCGTGATTGCCTTTGTGTTCGCCACCGAAGGGGCCAGCACGGCGACCATCGTCTTCGCCATCTATGTGTTCGTTGCCGGCCTGGTGGATAACGTGCTCAAGCCATTGCTGTTGGGGCGCGGTGTCGATGTGCCGATGCCGGTAGTGTTGATCGGTGCCTTGGGCGGCATGGTCACCAGCGGTATCCTCGGGCTGTTCATCGGCCCGGTGGTGCTTGCGGTCGGCTATCAGTTGTTCTGGCAATGGGTGGAGGATCAGCCGCAGAACAGACCGGACGTCCCGCGGACGTTATGACTGCCCGGGCTTGCGCTAGCATAAAAGGTGTTCAGACACTCGCCCTGACATTGGCAGACGGGATCTTGCAGGGGCCGGAGGAGGCGTTTTGAAAACATTCCTGCTCGGGCCTAGCGCCTCAACGCTGAACATGTTGCGTCAAGCGTGCCTGCAACGCCGAGATGCGGTGCCGCCAACGTTAACCGAAAAAGCGCTCATCCCTGACATTCCAGATGCTCGCTACTGGCTGGACCAGGATCTGACGCCGTTCATTCGGGATGTGAGTCAGGCCAACCTTCGAGAAGCCGAGGCGCTCGCCAGCACAGGGATGCCCAATGACACCCTGCCGCTGGCAAGCATGCTGGCCGTTTCGGGGGGCGGCGATGCCGGCACATTCGCGGGGGGCATCATTGCGGGATGGACCCTGCATGGGTCTCGTCCCGTGTTCAAAGTCGTCACCGGCATTAGCGCTGGCGCCCTGGTCGCCCCGTTTGCCTACCTGGGGCCCCAGTACGACGGTGTCATTCTGGGTATCTGCAATGCAGTCGGTCCAAAAGACATTTTTCATCCGCGCAATATGCTGACCCGTCTTGCCAGCGATGGTATGGCGCACAGCAAGCCACTGTCGCGGCTGATTGCACAGCACGTCACTGCCGAGGTTCTTGCGGCGATCGCGTCGGAATACGCCAAAGGGCGTCTTCTGATGATCGGCACCACCGACCTTGATTCTGGACGCCCGGTCACCTGGAACATGGGCGCTATTGCCTCCAGCCAGGCACCGGGCGCGCTCGACCTGTTTCGCAACATCATGATCGCGTCGATGAGCATTCCCGGCGCCGTTTCACCCGTCATGATCGATGTGGAGGTTGACGGCCAACAGTTTCAGGAAATGCACGTGGACGGAGGCGTCCTGACTCAGGTGTTCCTTTACCCACCCGGCACCGTGATGGCGCTTAACCGCTTGACCGGGGCGCGTTTGCGTGATGAACGGCATTTCTATGTCATTCGCAACGGCAAACTGGAGTTGCAGTGGTCCGGAACCAAGCGCCGCACCTTGAGCATCGGCGGTCGCGCCATCAGCGCATTGATCCAGACTCAGGGGATCAGCGATCTGGATCGCATTTACCGAATTGCACAGCAGGATGGGGCGGACTTCAATCTGGCGTACATCGGCTCCGATTTTGATATTTCTCGCAATCATAGATTTGATGGCGAGTACATGAAGCGCTTGTTCGATTACGCCTTTGAACTCAGCGCGAAAGGGTATCCGTGGCATAAATCGCCGAGTACGTGAGAGAGGGCCGACGCTCTGCCTAATGCCAGTCAGTTAAGCCGTAACGCGATCTGTAGCAGCTGCCGAGCTTGCGAGGCTGCGTTCGGCTGCGTAGCAGTCGTAAAATCAGTCATTGCAGTACATCAGGCATACCGCGTCAGCCGGACTCACGACTGCTTCGCAGCCGAACGCAGCCTCGCGGGCTCGGCAGCTGCTACAAAAGTGTCGCGGCTGAAATATTGGAATAGCGGCGCTTGATTTTCCGCACTTGCCCCAGAGAAATCAGCTGACCGGCTCGGCCGTACAACTCATTGCCCCTGAGCCTGGCGTCTGGAAAATGACCCCGTTGCCGTCTTGCCAGAAGCGATAGTTCCCCTGGGAATCCTTGCCAGTGTATTGGGTTCCCGAATCACTCGGCACCTGGCTCAGGGTGATCGAGGTGTTCGCCCATTTCAGGTACACGACACCTGGCTGCGTGTTAAAGAAGGTGGCGGCAATCAGTGCGTTAAACCCTGTACAACGAAAAGCCAGGGGGCCTTCGGTGAGCGTGTCTGGATCCTTGGTTCTCACAATGGCCGAGCCTTGGCGTAGCTGGTGCGCGCGCTCGGCATAACTTCGGATCGTGCACGCCTTGGGCTCAGGCGTGGACGCACACTGATTACGGGAGTCGATCCAGAACTGCTGGTCGATCAAGACTTTGTCTGGGCGCGGTACTGAACGTTCATCCGTGAGCGCCAGGCGATAAAGACGCGTCAATTCGATATCCATCTGTGCCAGTTGCGAATCGCGACAGATAAGCTTTTCGACGGATGCCCTTGCCGTGGCGCAATCGAAACTGGTCTTGAACGACGCAGCATTTGCGCAGGTGCTCGTCGCCGCGCAAACGCTGGCAGCGAGCAGACAGGTGAAAAGGGTCGTGACCGTTTTCATGTTGGCTTCACCCAGATCATTACGCGATCCCCGGATTGCCATGGAACCTATCGATCTGTTGGACATTCATTCGTTCGCATTGGGTGTATCGCAGTGTAAGTCAGTGCTCGAAACTTGCCACTTCTGGCGATGTTAAAATATGTTATTTCGAAAAAATACTTCACATAATCTGATCATTGGTAGATGATCTCCAGCAGCCGGTATGACAACCTGATAACACGACAAAAACAGGATTGCCTTGATGTTCGATGAGATCCCGACTCATGTGCTGAATGACAGTGCCCCTCAGCGGGTTCATCCGCTCGGCGCTGATCCTGTCTACCGCCGCCCTCTCTACAACGCGGCCAATGTCTGCGCCTTGCAGGCGCGCAAGCAGTCGCGGCTTTCCTCTGGAGTACCCCATGAATAACAAGAATGTCGGTGTTGTCGGTCTGGGCGCGATGGGCTTGGGCATTGCTCGCTCGTTGTTGCGCAGCGGTTTCAATGTGCATGCCTGTGATGTGCGGGCTGCAGTGACTGAACAGTTTGCCGGGGAGGGCGGTGTGGCTTGCTCTTCGCCGTCGCACATGGCCGCTGAGTGCGACGTGATAGTGACCGTGGTGGTCAACGCCGAGCAGACCGAAACCGTACTGTTTGGTGAGGGTGGTGCCGTGGCCGCAATGCGTCCGGGCAGTCTGGTGATCGGCTGCGCCACCGTAGCCCCGACTTACGCGGTGGATCTGGGCCAGCGCCTGGCTGCGCTGGGCCTGCTGTATCTGGATGCACCGATTTCAGGCGGTGCCGCCAAGGCGGCCGCTGGCGAGATGACCATGATGACCTCGGGGCCGGCCGACGCCTATACCAAGGCTGAGTCAATCCTGGCGGGCATGGCCGGCAAGGTTTATCGCCTGGGTGACGTTCATGGCCTGGGGTCGAAGGTCAAAATCATCAATCAGCTCCTCGCCGGGGTGCATATCGCCGCCTCTGCCGAAGCCATGGCGCTGGGCCTGCGTGAAGGGGTCGATCCCGATGCACTCTATGAGGTGATCACCCATAGCGCCGGTAATTCCTGGATGTTCGAAAACCGCGTACCGCACATTCTCAAGGCTGACTACACGCCGTTGTCCGCGGTGGATATTTTCGTCAAGGACCTGGGCCTGGTACTGGATACCGCCCGGGCCAGCAAATTTCCGCTGCCGCTGTCGGCCACCGCTCACCAGATGTTCATGCAGGCGTCCAGTGCCGGCTTCGGCCGTGAGGACGATTCGGCGGTGATCAAGATTTTCCCGGGCATCGAATTGCCGACTGCCAAGCCCCAGTCCGTTTGAAGCCCGAGCCCGTTTGAGGAACACCCCATGACTACCTCCACCGCACGCCCGCTGCTGGGCTGCATCGCCGACGATTTCACCGGTGCCACGGACCTGGCCAACATGCTGGTGCGCGGCGGAATGCGTACTGTGCAAAGCATCGGTATCCCGAGCGCAGACGTTGCCGCCGGGCTTGATGCCGATGCGATCGTCATCGCCCTGAAATCCCGTACCACGCCGGTCGCCGACGCGGTCGAACAGTCCCTCGCCGCACTGGCCTGGCTGCGCGAACAAGGCTGCGAGCAGATCTTCTTCAAATACTGCTCGACGTTCGACTCCACTGCGGCCGGCAATATCGGCCAGGTCAGCGAAGCGCTGCTGGCCGCACTGGGTAGCGACTTCACCCTGGCCTGCCCGGCGTTCCCGGAGAATGGCCGGACGATCTTTCGCGGCCACTTGTTTGTGCAGGATCAACTGCTCAGCGAGTCGGGCATGCAGCATCACCCGCTGACGCCGATGACCGATGCCAACCTGGTTCGGGTCCTGCAATCGCAGACTGGCCTGAATGTCGGCCTGTTGCGTTACGACACCATTGCCCGCGGCACTGAGCAGGTGCGTGCGCGAATCGCGGAGCTGAGGGCTCAAGGTGTCGGCATGGCCATCGCTGATGCCTTGTCGGACAGCGATCTGTACACCCTCGGTACCGCCTGTGCCGATCTGCCGTTGTTAACGGGTGGTTCGGGGCTGGCCCTGGGTTTGCCGGAAAATTTCCGTCGCGCTGGTAAGCTGCGTGACCTCGATGCCTCGAAGCTTCCGGCGGTGTTCGGCGGGGAAGTGGTGTTGGCCGGCAGTGCTTCGATCGCCACCAATGGACAAGTGGCGGCCTGGCTCGAAGCCGGTCGGCCGGCCTTGCGGATTGATCCGTTGGCCTTGGCGGCGGGTGAACCGGTGGTGGCGCAAGCCTTGTCCTTCGCCCGTAATAACGAACAAACCGTATTGATCTACGCCACCAGCTCACCGGATGAGGTCAAGTCGGTGCAACAGCAACTGGGTGTCGAGCAGGCTGGCAGTCTGGTAGAAAACGCCTTTGGCGAAATTGCCCAAGGTCTGCGCCAGAGCGGCGTGCGCCGCTTCGTGATCGCCGGCGGAGAAACCTCGGGCGCTGTGGTTCAGGCGTTGGGCGTACAGCTGCTGCAGATCGGCGCGCAGATCGATCCGGGTGTGCCGGCGACTGTCAGCAATACTGACGAACCTTTGGCGCTGGCACTCAAATCGGGCAACTTCGGTGGTCGCGACTTCTTCAGCAAAGCCTTGAGCCAACTCGCGGGAGGTGCTCAGTGAGTAACGAAAACGCCCTGCGCGAGGAAATCTGTGAGGTTGGCCATAGCCTTTACCAGCGCGGTTACACCGTCGGCAGCGCCGGCAATATCAGCGCGCGCCTGGACGACGGTTGGTTGATCACACCGACCGATGTCTGCCTCGGGCGCCTCGATCCCGCGACCATCGCCAAGGTCAATCTGGCTGGCGAATGGCTGTCCGGTGACAGGCCTTCAAAGACCCTGGCGCTGCACCGTCAGGTCTACGACCGCAACCCGAGTGTCGGCGGCGTGGTGCATACCCATTCCACTCATCTGGTGGCGTTGACGCTGGCCGGTGTCTGGCAGGCAGACGACATCCTGCCGCCGCTGACGCCGTATCAGGTCATGAAAGTTGGGCATATCCCATTGATTGGCTACCAGCGACCCGGTTCGCCGAAGGTTGCCGAGCAAGTCGCGCAGCTGGCCAATAGTGTTCGCGGCGTGATGCTCGAACGGCTTGGCCCGGTGGTCTGGGAGAGTTCGGTGTCCAGGGCCAGTTACGCCCTGGAGGAGCTTGAGGAAACTGCACGGCTCTGGCTGATGAGCGATCCCAAACCGGAACCTCTCGACCAGGCGGCTTTGGACGAGTTACGAGAGACCTTCGGCGCGTCCTGGTAGACCGCAGGTTTAACACCCCCGGATCGATATTGCAGGCTTTGCACGTGAGACGCACAGCGACTCTCGATGACAACGGCTTGCCTGAAAAACAATAACAACAGGAAACCCCAGCATGACTGACCTTCACGGCGGTACTTTCAGTTTCAGTTGCAGAACCCTCGCGCCCATCCAGCGGGGAGGACTTGTGAAATGAGCCCGTTAATCCTGATGGTGACTGCGGGGGTGGGCATCGCGCTGTTGTTGTTCCTGGTGCTCAAGTACAAGTTCCAGCCCTTCGTGGCCTTGATGCTGGTGAGCATTCTGGTGGCGCTGGTGGCCGGGGTGAAACCGGCCGATCTGGTGGCGACCATCGAAGGCGGCATGGGCAAGACCCTGGGCCATATCGCGATCATCATTGCCTTGGGCGCGATGATCGGGCGAATCATCGAACTCTCCGGCGGTGCCGAGGCGCTGGCCAAGACCCTGATTACTCGTTTCGGCAACCGGCGCACACCGCTGGCGCTGACGATTGCCGGTTTCATGGTCGGGGTGCCGGTGTTCTTCGAGGTCGGCGTGATCATCCTGATGCCGCTGGCCTATGGCATTGCGCGCAGTGCACGTAAGCCGTTGTTAGTCTTCGCACTGCCGATGTGCGCGGCCTTGTTGACCGTACACGCCTTTCTGCCGCCACACCCGGGCGCTGTGGCCGCTGCCAGTCAATTGGGCGCGGACCTGGGCCGCGTGCTGATGTTCGGTCTGCCGCTCACCGCGTTCCTTTGCTATGTCGGCTACCGCGTGGCCGGGCGCATGACCCGTCGGGTGTACCCGATGACCGACGATATTCGTGCCGAGGTCTATGGCCCGCATGTCACCAACGAGGATCTGGCCGCCTGGTCCAATGGCAACGACAAGAGCGCTGAGCGAGCGGCTGTGGCCGTGTCGCACATGGGCCTGGAAGAGTCCACCAGCAGCATCGTTTCCAAGTTGCCGCCGGCACCTCCACCAGGGTTTGGTTTGATCGTCAGCCTGATCCTGCTGCCCATCATTCTGATTCTGCTGGGAACGCTGTCCACCTCGTTGCTGCCTGCCGAATCGACCCTGCGCGGCATCATGACTGTGCTCGGCGCGCCGCTGGTGGCGCTGCTGATCGACACGTTGCTGTGTGCCTGGTTGCTGGGTTCGCGTCGGGGCTGGAGCCGTACTCAGGTGTCTGATGTGATCGGTTCGGCCTTGCCCGGTGTGGCCATGGTGATCCTGATTGCCGGTGCCGGCGGGGTGTTTGGCAAGGTGCTGGTGGATACCGGTATCGGCGCGGTGGTCTCCGATATGCTGCGCACCACCGGTCTGCCGGTGCTGGCGCTGGGCTTTCTGCTGACCATGCTGTTGCGCGCGGTGCAGGGCTCGACGACGGTGGCGCTGGTGACCACTGCCGGCATCATCAGCCCGCTGATTGTGACCCTCAATCTCACCCCGAATCACATGGCGCTGCTGTGCCTGGCCATGGGCGGTGGCGGGTTGGCCATGTCCCATATCAATGACGCCGGTTACTGGATCTTCACCAAGCTGTCCGGGCTGAACGTGGCCGACGGCTTGCGCACCTGGACGGTGTTGACCACCTTGCTCGGCACCTTGGGTTTCTGTATTACCCTGCTGATCTGGCCGTTTGTCTAACTCTTAATTTCAGGAGCTACCATGCCTCGTTTTGCTGCCAACCTCAGCATGCTCTACCCGGAACATGCGTTTCTGGATCGCTTCGCCGCCGCGGCTGCCGATGGTTTCGAAGCGGTGGAGTATCTGTTTCCCTACGACTACAGCGCTGAAGAGCTCCAGCAACGCTTGAGCGATAACGGCCTGGTGCAGGCGCTGTTCAACGCTCCGCCTGGTGATTGGGCGGCGGGCGAGCGGGGCACGGTGTCGTTGCCTCGCCGGGAGAGTGAATTTCGTAGCGGTTTTGATCGCGCCCTGGAATACGCCGGCGTGTTGGGCAATTCACGTATCCATGTGATGGCTGGGCTGTTGCCCTCGGAAAGCGATCGCCCACGGCATCACGGCGTGTACCTGGAGAACCTCGCCTATGCCACCGCCCGGGCGGCCAAGGTCGGTATCACGGTGCTGCTGGAACCGATCAATACACGAGACATGCCGGGCTTTTTCCTCAACCGGCAGGACCAGGCCCAGGCCATCTGCAAGGAAGTAGGCGCCAGTAACCTGAAGGTTCAGTTCGACTGTTATCACTGCCAAATCGTTGAAGGCGACCTGGCCACCAAACTGCGTCGGGACTTCGATGGGATCGGCCATATCCAGATCGCTGGCGTGCCGGACCGGCATGAACCGGACCTGGGAGAAGTCAACTATCCCTATCTGTTCGAGTTGATCGACCAGTTGGGTTATGACGGCTGGGTAGGGTGCGAATATCGGCCGCGTGGCAATACTTCGGCCGGCTTGCAATGGCTACGGGACTGGAAGGCGCGCTAAGCGGAACAGAGGAGGGGGGCGACGGGCGCTGCCGGAGCCCGTCGTTTCAGTCAGACGGCAACAACAGTTCGACACCTTGCTTGCGGATGCCATCGGCCGCGGCCGGGGTCAACGCGTCATCGCTGAGGATAATGTCGAACTGCTCTAGCCCGGCAATCTTGTACATGCTGAATGTGCCGTATTTCGAACTGCTGGCCACCAGCACCACTTGCGAGGCCGATTGCATCGCGGCCTGTTTCACCTCCACCTTCAGCGCCGACGGCGTGGTGAGGCCGCGACGCAAATCCCAGGAGCTGGTCGATATGAACGCGATATCGGTGACGACCTGACGCAACGTGGCAACCGCCAGGCCGCCGACGCAGGATTGATTGGAGTGATCCAGCTGCCCACCGGTATGAATCACCGTGACATGGGGCGCATCGATCAGTGACTGGACGATGCCGAAATCGTTAGTCACCACAGTCATGCCGGACAGCGCCTTGATGTACGGGACGATTTCCAGCGTGCTGGTTCCCGCATCCAGGTAAATCGTCATATCGGCATGCAGTAGCCGGGCGGCGAGCTTGGCCATGGCCTGCTTCTGTGGCAACTCGACCACCGCCTTGAGCTGATGGCTTGGCTCACTATGGAGCTGGCTGGCGATCCGCACCCCACCCGTTACCGAGTAAGCACGACCCTCCTGCTCCAAAAGCGCGATATCGCGACGTATGGTCATGTGCGAACAGTCGAACATTTCCATCAACTGATGAACACTCAGCACCTGATGCTTGCGCAACTGTCGCAGCATCAATTCACGGCGCTGTTCAGGAATCATCGGTGCGCCGCTTTCGGCGGCGATGTCCTTTTGAGTAGGCATTCGGGCTCCAGATTGAGGAAAGCTGACGGTAAAGCTAACGGTCAAACATAGTAGCGAATCTGTGGCGGGATCAGTAGCGCTGCGATGTGACGGGTCCTGGGACTTAAATTGAGCCACGATTCGCGTGGACAGTGCTTCCTGCTCTTTCGATATGTAGCGAGTGAAGGCACAATGCGCATCCTTTTTTGGCTGGCCTTGCCGGAGGCGCCTCGAAATGATCAAAACGCCGTACTACCTCATCGATAAACAAAAGCTGCTGGCGAACATGCAGAAGATCGCCTATGTGCGCGAACAATCCGGGGCCAAGGCGCTCCTGGCACTCAAGTGCTTCGCCACCTGGTCGGTGTTCGACCTGATGCAGCAATACATGGACGGCACCACGTCGTCGTCGCTCTACGAGCTCAAGCTCGGTCGACAGAAGTTCGCTGGCGAGACCCATGCCTACAGCGTGGCCTGGGCCGACGACGAGATCGAGGAGATGCTCGACAACTGCGACAAGATCATCTTCAACTCCATCGGTCAGTTGCAGCGCTACACCGAGGCTTCGGCCGGCAAGGTGCGCGGCCTGCGAGTCAATCCGCAGGTGAGCAGCTCGGATTATCTGCTGGCCGACCCTGCGCGGCCGTTCAGCCGTCTGGGCGAGTGGGACCCGGAGAAGATCGAGCAGGTCATCGAGCAGATCTCTGGCTTCATGTTCCACAACAACTGCGAGAACGGTGATTTCGGCCTGTTCGACCAGATGCTGTGCACTATCGAAGAACGCTTCGGCAACTTGTTGCACAAGGTCGAGTGGGTCAGCCTCGGTGGCGGCATCCACTTCACTGGCGAAGGCTACGCGCTGGACGAGTTCTGCGCGCGCCTCAAGAGCTTCTCGCAAAAATACGGCGTGCAGGTCTACCTGGAGCCGGGCGAAGCGGCCATCACGCAGAGCGCGTCGCTGGAAGTCACCGTGCTCGACACCCTCTACAACGGCAAGCACCTGGCAGTTGTGGACAGCTCCATCGAAGCGCATATGCTCGATCTACTGATCTATCGCCTGAATGCGAAGCTGGCGCCCAGCGAGGGTGAGCACACGTACATGGTGTGCGGCAAATCCTGCCTGGCCGGGGATATTTTCGGTGAATATCAATTTGATCGTCCGCTGGCTATCGGGGATCGGCTGTCGTTCATCGACGCAGCGGGTTACACCATGGTCAAGAAGAACTGGTTCAACGGCCTGAAAATGCCGTCTATCGTGGTGAAACAACTCGACGGTACTGTCGAGGTGGTTCGTGAGTTTGGTTACAACGACTACATGTCCAGCCTTTCGTAAGCTGGCAGAGAAGGAGAGAGAGAAAAATTGAAGAAGAACGTGCTTATCATTGGTGCAGGAGGTGTCGCCAAGGTGGTGGCCCACAAGTGCGCGCAGCACAACGATGAACTCGGTCGTATTGCTATCGCGTCGCGCAACATCTCCAAGTGCCAGGCCATCATCGACAGCGTCAAGGCCAAGGGCAGCCTCAAAGTGCCCGCCGATATCCAGGCCTTCTCGCTGAATGCTATGGACGTCGAAGCGACCAAGGCGCTGATCCGCGAAACCGGATCGCAGATCGTCATCAACGTCGGTTCCGCCTTCCTCAACATGTCGGTGCTGCGCGCCTGCATCGATACCGGCGTGGCCTATCTGGACACCGCCATTCACGAAGAACCGGGCAAAATCTGCGAGACGCCGCCCTGGTATGGCAACTACGAGTGGAACCACCTCGAAGAGTGCAAAGAGAAGAACATTACCGCCATTCTCGGCGTGGGCTTCGACCCGGGTGTGGTCAACGCCTATGCAGCACTGGCGCAACAACAGTATTTCGACCGCATTGATTCGATCGACATTCTCGACGTCAACGCCGGTTCCCATGGCAAGTATTTCGCCACCAATTTCGACCCGGAAATCAACTTCCGCGAATTCACCGGACAAGTGTGGAGCTGGCAGAACAGTCAGTGGACCAGCAACACGATGTTCGAAGTCAAACGCACCGACGATCTGCCGGTCGTAGGCGCGCAGAACCTGTACCTGACCGGCCACGATGAAGTGCACTCGCTGTCGAAAAACCTCGACGTGCCCAACGTGCGTTTCTGGATGAGCTTCGGCGAGCACTACATCAATGTGTTCACCGTGCTCAGGAACCTCGGCCTGCTCTCCGAGCAACCGGTCAAGACCGCCGAGGGCCTGGAAGTCGTACCGCTGAAAGTGGTCAAGGCCGTGCTCCCTGATCCGAGCTCGCTGGCGCCCGGCTACACCGGCAAGACCTGCATCGGTGATCTGGTCAAGGGCACCAAGGATGGCCAGCCGCGCGAAGTGTTCATCTACAACGTGGCTGATCATGAAGACGCTTACGCGGAAACTGACAGCCAGGGCATTTCCTATACCGCAGGCGTGCCGCCCGTGGCAGCAGCCCTGCTGGTCGCCCGCGGAGAGTGGGACGTGCAGCGCATGGCCAACGTCGAGGAGCTTCCAGCTGAGCCGTTCCTCAAGGCGCTGGATGTGATGGGCCTGCCGACCCGCATCAAGGACGAGAATGGAGATCGTCCCTGGAGCTGAAACGCTTGAGGCTCGCAACCTGCAGGTGAACCTCGTTTCCCGCTCCATACGCAAAAACGCCGCTCTTTGAGCGGCGTTTTGGTTTGTGCGTAATGTGTTGGGCTTGTTGAGGACGAGATCAAGAACTCTGCCTCGAGCATTCCCGCCCGTCACCCACATTGAAACCCAGCCCGTCGAACCGGCACTAACCCGTGGTTGCGTGGTCAGTAATTGGCGCTTGTAGTGGCGAGAGTCGTCTCTGATAGCGGCACGTCAGGCTACGTTTAAACGTTCGCGATGGATTGCGTCCTGGACCGACTAATCCTTTTGCGGGCGATACTCTATGGGTTTGCTTCTCGATCCGCGTCATGACATTGATGCCGCTTTATTAAGCTATCGCCGGGTGTTCTGGTCGCTGGCGCTGTTCAGTGGGGTGATCAACCTGCTGGTGCTGGTGCCGTCGCTCTACATGATGCAGGTGTACGACCGGGTCCTCACCAGCCGCAACGAAACCACCTTGTTCATGCTCACCTTGATCGCCCTGGGACTGTTCATGTTCAGCGCCCTGATCGAGTGGGCACGCGGCGAGGTGATGATTCGCATGAGTGCGGGGCTGGACGATGCCTTGGGCGAGCGGATTTTCGACGCCGCCTTCGCCCGCAGCCTGCGCGAGCACAACGCCAACCCGGCGCAGGTGCTCATCGATCTGGCGACGCTGCGGCAGTTGATCACCGGCCAGGGCCTGATCGCCTTGCTCGATGCGCCGTGGTTGCCAATCTTCCTGCTGGTGGCGTTCATCTTTCATCCATGGTTCGGCGTACTGACGCTGGTTCTGGCGCTGGTGCTGATCGGCCTGGCGCTGTGGGGCGAATTGTCGACTCGCACACGCTTGGGCGAAGCCAATCGCCTGGGCGTGCAGTCGTCGATCTATGTAAACAGCACGTTTCACAATGCCGAAGTCATCCAGGCCCTGGGCATGCTCGGGCCGTTGCGCCAGCGTTGGAGCCTGCTGCAGCAACGCATCATTGCCGCCCAGGCCCATGCCAGCGACCGCGGCGCGCGTATCACTTCGATGACCCGTTTCGTGCGCATCTCCGGACAGTCTTTGGCCCTGGGGTTGGGGGCGTTGCTGGTGCTTGAAGGCCAATTGTCGGCGGGCATGATGATTGCGATGTCGCTGCTGCTGGGGCGTGCCCTGGCGCCCGTGGAAATCGCCATTGGCTCGTGGAAGCAATTCAACTCCGGCCGCCAGAGCTACCAGCGCCTGAGCCAACTGCTTGCCCAGCATCCGCGCGAGCGCCTGCGCATGCCATTGCCACCGCCCACCGGCGCAGTGCGCCTGGAGCAGTTGTATGTCGGCCCGCCCGGCGCCTCGCAACCGATCCTGCGAGGCATCAATTTCAGCCTGGCCAAAGGTGATGTGCTCGCCGTCGTCGGCCCCAGCGCCAGTGGTAAATCAACGCTGGCCAGGGCGCTGGTCGGGGTATGGCCGGCGATGGGCGGGTCGGTGCGCCTGGACGACGCCGAGATCAGTCAATGGTCCCACGACGCCCTGGGCCCGCACCTTGGATACCTGCCGCAGGACATCGAGCTGTTCGACGGCAGTGTGGCCGACAACATTGCCCGCTTCGGCGAGCAGGACGCCGACAAGATCATCGCCGCCGGGCGTCACGCCGGCATTCACGAGATGATCCTGAGGTTCCCCAAGGGTTACGACACGCCGCTGGGCCCCGGCGGGCTTGGCTTGTCCGGTGGACAAAAGCAACGTCTCGGCCTGGCTCGCGCGCTCTATGGGCGCCCGTCGCTGATTGTGCTCGATGAGCCCAACTCCAACCTCGATGAAGCCGGGGAGCAGGCGCTGGTGCAGGCCATCCGTGCGCTCAAGGCTGCTGGCAGCACCGTGGTGCTGATTACCCACCGGCCTAATGTGCTGGCGGTGGTCGATCACATCCTGGTGCTCAAGGACGGCACTCAACAAGCATTCGGTCCACGGGACCGGGTGCTCAAAGCATTGATGCCGGGGCCAAGACCGGCCGCGGTCAGGGAGGCTGGCAAAGATGCGTGATCTGACCCCCGGAACACAAACGTACAGCGAGCAACGGCCGAGCGTGCGCGGCGCCACAACGCTGCCCTGCGCCAATACCGACGCCGGGGGGGCAGCACGCTATGGTGTGGGTTTCCTGGTCCTGACGCTGGGCGGCTTCCTGCTTTGGGCCTGCCTCGCGCCACTCGACCAGGGTGTCGTGGGCAGTGGCACCGTGGTGGTGGCGGGCGAACGCAAGGCTGTGCAGTCATTGGTCGGCGGGGTAGTGGAAAAGCTGCTGGTCAGCGATGGCGACCGCGTCACCCAGGGGCAGTTGCTGGTGCAGCTCAATACGGTGCAGGCGCAGTCGCAACGGGACGTGACGTTGGGCAAGTTGCTCAACGATCGCAGCGTCGAGGCGCGGTTGATTGCCGAGCGCCTGGGCTCAGCCGAGATCCAATGGCCCGCTGAACTGCTGGAACATGCCGCCGAGCCGCGGGTCAAGGCCGCCATGGCCTTGCAGAGCCAGTTGTTTCTGACCCGCCGCGCAGAACTGGGCAGCCGCTTGCAGATCATCGAACACGAAGCCGCGGCATTGCAGCAGCAGTTGCAAGGCTACGAAGGCCTCAAGCGCAACTACGACACGCAGATGCGCTTCCAGCAGCAAGAGCTGGAAGGCCTGCGTGGATTGGCCAGTGAAGGCTACATTCCGCGCAACAAACTCTTCGAGGCCGAACGCAACGCAGCCCAATTGGCCGGGCAGATTTCCTCCGGGGTGGGCGATGTTGGCAGGACCCGCCAGGCGATCAATGAAAGCCGGCTCAAGGCCTTGCAGGCGCAGCAGGAATTTCGCCGCGATGCCGAAACCCAGCTCAGCGAGGTCTCTGCCGAGGCGGCAGGTTATGCCGATCAGATTCGTGCCTTGCAGTTTGAAGTCGACAACGGTGCGATCCGTGCGCCGGTGTCCGGGCAGGTCATGGACGTGAACATTCATACGGTCGGGGGCGTTGCGCAGGCCGGCCAAACCCTGATGCAAGTGGTGCCGCTGGATGCGCCGATGGCGATCACCGCGCGTTTCGAGCCGCTGATGGCCAATAAGTTGCGCCCGGGTCTGCCGGTGCATGTGCATTTCACCGCGCTGCAACGGGTGGATACGCCGACGGTCACCGGCACGGTGACTACGGTGTCGGCGGACCAGTTGATCAATGAACAGACGCACCAGCCGTACTTTTCCGCCAAGGTCGAAATTCCCGCCGACACCGTCGCCTCGCTGCAGGCCGCCGGCCTGCTGGTGCGCCCCGGCATGCTCGCCGATGTCACGGTGGTGACGGGGGAACGCACCTTTATGAATTACCTGATGAAACCTTTGCGTGAACGCCTGCTTGCGGCGTTCAAAGAGGAATGAGCATGACCGCTGCATTCGACGCCTCACGCCTCAATGACCCGACCGTGTAATCCGCACACGGTCGTTTGTGATTGGGTCTGTGGTTAATGCCAGTCAGTCAAGCCGCAACACGATCCTTGTAGCAGCTGGCGAAGCCTGCGTTCGGCTGCGCAGCAGTCGTGAAACCAGTCACCGCGGTGTGTCAGTTAAACCGTGGGTTCAGGATTTACGACTGCTTCGCAGCCGAACGCAGGCTTCGCCAGCTGCTACAAGGATCGGGGTGCGGCTTAACTGACTGACATTAGGGTCTGTGGTGGTCTTTGGTTTTTCGGGCACTGCAAATCCCTTATGGGAGCGAGCAAGCTCGCTCCCATAAGACGTCAGGCTGTAAAGTCGCTGGCGTGCAGCTCCTTGACGCCCACCATTTGGACTTCGAACTCGGGGGTGGCGTCGGCGTTGACACTGCCGTAGAGAATGCCATCGGCAAAGCGCAGTTGGCCGGTGGCGTTGGCGGGGTCAAAGGCGTTGCTGCCGATGAAGGTGAAGGCGTCCATGTTGGCGGTCAGCGGGTTGGCGTCCAGGCCGGTAAGGTCCAGATGATCACCCTCGGTGGTCTTGAAACCGCTGATCACGTCACGCAAAGCCCCGACGCCCATGTCCGACAGCGCACCAAACGCGTAGGTATCCGCGCCAGTGCCACCGGTGAGCGTGTCGGTGCCTGCGCCGCCGATCAACCGGTCATCGCCCGAACCGCCCACCAGCGTGTCGTTGCCCGCACCACCGCTCAGAACGTTCGCCGCGCTGTTGCCCGACAGACTGTCGGCGTAGGCGCTTCCCGTCAGGTTTTCGACGAATTTCAAGGTGTCGAGCCCGGAACCCCCGGTGTTTTGTTGTGCAGACGTCGAGAGGTTGACGGTAACGCCGGACAGGGCGCGTTCAAAGGACACCGTGTCATTGCCATCGCGCCCGTCCAGCACGTTGTTGCCGGCACCGGCGAACAGCGTGTTGTCCAGCGCGTTGCCCGTGCCATTGGCGGCGCCAGTGCTATCGATATAAAGACGCTCGACGTTGTTGCCGAGGGTATAGGCCGCCAGTCTGCTGTGCACGCTGTCGATCCCTCCAGGCACCGCATTGCTGTTGGTCTCGATCACGGTGTCATCGGCGTTGTCGACATAGTAGGTGTCGTTGCCATCGCCACCACTCATGCTGTCGGCCCCTGCGGCACCATTAAGCACGTTGGCGGCGGCATTGCCGGTGATGAAGTTGCGCAGCTCATTACCGGTGCCGTCGATGTCCGACACGCCGGTCAGCACCAGATTCTCGAGGTTGGCGCCCAGGGTCCAGCTGACCGAGGCCTGCACCGTATCGATCTGCGAGGGCGAGGTGTTGGTTTCCACCACGCTGTCGGACGCGTTATCGACCACATAGATGTCATTGCCATCGCCACCGGTCATGGAGTCGGCGCCCAGGTCGCCATCCAGTGTGTCGTTGCCCGAGCTGCCCACCAGGGTATCTGCCTGGTCGGTGCCGGAAATCATCCCGCCCTGGTTTTGAGCGTTGTCGAAAATCGCCTGCGCGCTGTTGTTGTCGCTGGGGTTGCCTTGAAAGCCAAGGTCATCGGCGATGTAGTCGGCCAGGCGCTGGCCGACGATTTCCGCCGATTCCTCGTGCAGGTGCCAGACGTCGTCGGGATACACCAGCGGATCGACTTCGTAGCGCAAGGGCAGGTCGGTGTAGTCCACCGCCAGCTTGACGTCAGCACGCTCGGCGGCGATTGATTCCTGGACGGCGCGGACATAGCCAACGCCCTCGACGATGGAGGCAATCTTCTCTGGCGAATAACCACGGGCGCGCGCCGCATCCTCCTGGTAGTGACCGGTTTCCATCATGTACACGCTGAAGCTGCCGAACTGGGTATGCAGGTAATCAAACACCTTTAGGGTCGCGTCCTTGTAGGCAGCGGCCGCCGCTGTTTTGTCCGTGGCACGGCCGATCTCCTGGGCGGCTTCCTCGCCCTGGCCCCAAATGATGCCCATGGTGACGTTATCGATCGATTGCAGTTCGGTACGCTGGTCCCCCAGCAACGCGACGGCACGCAACAGCGCAGCCCCGGGCTGATTGGTGTCGGTCAACCACCAGCACAACTTGAGTTCCTCGGCGCTCATGGTCGACAGGCCGTTGACCGTGCTGCCGCCCACCGCGATGTCGATGCCGTTGCCATCGGCGTCGGTGAACTGGCTGCGCACGTCATAGGGGGTGTAGCGGTCCAGGTCTTCGACCAGCTTCGAGGTGCCGGACTGATTGTCGTCCTCCGTCATGCGCAGCAGGCGCGCATTGGATTGGCCGAGTGTGGGCAGGTAGAGGATGTCCTGCTGGGCGCGCTCGCCGAACACGAAATCACTGGCGGTCAGCGTGTTGAGGTAGTTGCCATTGAGGGCGATTTCGAAGCGATTGCCATCGGCGTCGGACTCGGCGGATTTGATGTAGGTCTTGTCGCCGGCCGCGTTGAGGGTCATGTACAACGTGCCATTGCTGCCATCGCCGAGGCCGAGAAACCCCAGGCCTGACACATCAATCTTGTCGACACCCGCGGTGAAGTCATAAATCGTGTCGGTGGCCGTGACGCCACCGGTGTCGTAGTCGCGGTAGCTGTCGAGCACGTTGGTGTAGCGGAAGGTGTCGGCCCCGTCGCCGCCGTACAGCGAGTCGCGTCCGGCGCCACCGTCGACGATGTCCGCGCCGGTGCCGGCCTTGATTGTGTCATTGCCACCGAGGCCGAGGATCAGGTCCGCGCCCGCCGTGCCGTTGAGGGCTTCGGCATTGTTGGTGCCGGCGATGGTATTGGCGGGCGCATCGGCCACCGCCAGGGCGAAGCTGTCACTGACCGACGCTCCTGAAGGATCGGTGGCCTTGACCAGTACGTTGTAATTGCCCGACGCCGTGCTGATCGGCGTACCGGTGAACGTCAGGCTGGCCGCGTTGAAACTCAGCCACGCGGGCAGGGCGCTACCGTCAGCGAGGGTCGCGGTGTAGGTCAACGCATCCTGGTCGGCGTCGGTGAAGCTGTCATGGGTGACGGTGTAATTGAACGGCGTGTTTTCGGTGGCGTTCTGGTCGAGGAGGGGAATGGCCACCACCGGCGCTACATTGCTGGGTGCGTTCTGGCCGGCGAACACAAAATGACTCGCCGTCAGGCTGCTCACCAGGTTGCCCGCCATCGACAATTCGAAGCGGTTGCCGTTCGCGTCGACGGTGAGATCCTTGAGGTAGGTGCGGTTGCTCGAAGCACTGTAGGTCACTTGCAGCGTGCCGTTCAGGCCATTGCCCAGGGCCGTGTAGCCGAGCGCCGAGACATCGATCTTGTCGGCGGCCACGTCGAAATCGAGGATCTGGTCACTGACGCTGGTGGAACTGGTGCGGTAGCTGTCGAGTGTCGAGGTGTAGCGGAACACATCGGAACCCGCGCCACCGGTGAGTTTGTCCACCCCGGCGCCACCGACCAGGATGTCGTTGCCCGCGCCGCCATTCAGCGTGTCGTTACCGGCGCCACCGAAGAGTTGTTCGTTGGCAGCGGTGCCGGTCAGCGTGTCGTTGTTCGGCGTGCCATTGATCACAGTGGGTGAGGCGGGCACGTCCTGCACGGCGAGGGTAAAGCTGTCGCTGACGGTGGCGTTGCTGCCATCAGTCGCGGTGACTTGTATGGAGTAAGTGCCCGATGCGGTATCGCTGGGTGTGCCGCTGAACGTACGAGTCGCTGCATCGAATGTCAGCCAGCTGGGCAGGGCGCTGCCATTCGCCAGTTTGGCGATGTAGCTGAGGCTGTCGTTATCCGGATCGGTGAAGCTGGTGGCCGGCACCACGTAGCTGAACGGGGTGTTTTCGGTCGCGTTTTGATCCAGCAACGCCGTTGCTACCACCGGCGCATGGTTGACCGTTGGCGAAGTGGCGAAGACGAAATTGGCGCTGGTCAGCTTGTCGACGTAGTTGCCGTTCAGCGTCACTTCAAAGCGGTTGCCATCGGCGTCGGCGGCCAGGGACTTGATGTAAGTCTTGGTGCCGGCACTGTTGAGCACCAGGGACACAGTGTTGTTCTTGCCATCACCCAAGCCGGTGAAACCTAAGGCCGAGAGGTCGATCTTGTCGGCGCTGATATCGAAATCGGTGATCACGTCGCTAAGGTTGGCACCGCCGGTGTTGTAGTTGCGGTAGCTGTCCATGCGATTGGAGAACACAAAGGTGTCCGCTCCGGCACCACCGGTGAGGGTGTCCATGCCGGCGCCGCCGTCGAGCTTGTCGTCGCCCGCGCCGCCACCAAGGCTGTCGTTACCCGCGAGGCCGAGCAGGGTGTCCGCCGAATCGGTACCCAGCAGCGAGTCGCTGCCGCTGGTGCCGGTGACCACGTGATTGAAGATGAAATTGCTGGCGGTCAGGGTGCTGGCGAGGTTGCCCGAGAGAATCAACTCGAAGCGATTGCCGCTGGCGTCGGCATCGTAGTCCTTGATGTAGGTGCGGTCGTTGCTGGCGCTGTAGCTGACCTGCAGGGTGCCGCCACGACCATTGCCCAAACCCGTGAAACCGAGGCCGGCGAGGTCGATCTTGTCCTGGGTGACGTCGAAGTCGGTAATGGTGTCATCGAAGCTTGCGGTTGCGTTGCGGTAACTGTCGGACTGAGCGACGAAACGGAACGTATCGGCGCCGGTACCGCCGGTGAGTTTGTCGGTGCCTGCACCGCCCACCAGAATGTCGCCACCGGCCCCGCCATTGATGGTGTCGTTGCCGGCTGCGCCGTAGAAAATCTCGCTGGCGGCACTGCCCAGCAGGGTGTCGTTGCCAGCCGTGCCTTGCACGGTGGTCATCGGCACCGTGGCACTGACGTAGCTGCCGTCGCCATAGACCAGCGTGGCGCCCTTGCTGGTGTGGCTGATGGTGTTGCCAATAATGGCGTTGCGGTCGGTGCCGTCTTCATTGCGCTCCGCAACACCGTAGGTCGACAGGTTGCTGCCGCTGATGATGTTGCCCTGGATCGTGTTGTCGCTGCCGTTGAAGTACTTGCCGGACACGCCCAGGGTGTCGTCGTAGGACTGGATGATGATTTCCGGTACCGGGTTGCCCAGGGAATTGTTGTTGAGCGTGTTGTCGATGATCTCGACGTGGTTGCTGCCGTAGATGCGGATCCCGGCGCTGGCGTTGTCGTGAATGTCGACGTCGCTGACGGTCACCTCGCTGGACAGCTTGATCAGCACCCCTTCGGCGCCGTTGCCGTACACCTCGCCACCGGTGATGGTGATGTTGCTGGGGGAGGGGATGTTCTCGCTGCCGCGCTGCACCACGATGCCATTGCCGCCATTGTTGTAGGCAACGTTGTTGGTGAGGGTGAAGTCGTGGGTACTGGTGACGACGTTGAAACCGTGGCGGTCATTGTCGTAGGCAACGTTGTTTTCGAAGGTGCTGTCGCTGAGGAAGTCAGCAACGAAGCCGTCCAGGCCATTGCCGTGGGACACGCTGTTCTTGATGACCATGTTGACGGTCTGCTCGTGGGGGTCGAAACCGTACCCGGAGCAATCCTTGATCTCGACGCTGTCGAGGGTGACGTTGGAGTCGTGGCCTGCTTGGCCGGGAATGTAGCCGTTGAACCAACCGTCGATCTTGCCGGTGGTGTGGTCGCGGTTACCGTCGATGGTGAGGTTGCTGACGCCAAAGTCGTGGGTTTCCTCGCCGTAGGCCGAGCGGATGACCCCCGTGATCTTGGTGTCGGAGCCGTCAGCCACCTTGACGGTGGTTTCGCCCATGCCGTCGCCGTACAGGTAGACGTTGCTCTTGAGCATCAGGCAGCCGTCGGAGGGTTCCTCACCTCCCGAAACGATATAAGTTCCGGTCGGCATATACACCTGCCCCCCGCCTGCGGTGGCCGCTGCATCAATCGCACTTTGTATCGCCGCCGTGTCGTCAGTGATGCCATCTCCTTTGGCGCCAAAATTTTGTACATTGAAAATCATGAGCTTATCTCCGTATCAGGCTAAAACCTCGGAAGATGCCAATATTCCATCGACAGCCACCGTGTTATGACCCAGCGGAGCGCAAAAGTTGTGACCACATATCGGGGAAGTGTCAAAAAACGAACTAACTGATCAGTGGTTGTGAGGTTTTTCGAAAAAATAACGTTCTGTTGACGCTCGTTCCTTTCAGCCCAATCCAAAACAGAGTCAGAAAAATTGAGCAGGATTGGCTTGTCTCGCAAGCTCGACCGTTGAGCGGTTGAGGGCGATAGCGGGTCAAGGCATCGATATTCGGGCCGATAAGATCAACAAGTACATTACGGACTTGTCCTGCCAACAGTCCGCCGCCTGGAAGCCCCATGAAAAGAAAGCCTCTCGACCCTCTGCCGCAGATGCAAACCTCCAATCTTTCCCTGACCCGCATGTCTTTGATGGGCTTCTCTTGTCTGTTGTTGTCGATCTTCCTGTTGGCCAGCACCTTGATTGTTTACATCGCCTTCGAGCAAAACCAGGACGCCGAGCGCCGCAGTCGCTTTTATACGGAAAAGGCCGTGCAGTCCCTGGAGAAGTCGGTTCTTTTGACGATCAAGGATTACGCATTCTGGGGCGATGCCTATGAGCACTTGCACAGGAAGGTGGATACCTACTGGGCATTTGTCCGCCAGAATGCCGGCTCGTCGCTGTTTGAGGATTTCGGGTTTGAGGGCGTGTTTGTGATCGATCCGACCGATCGTACGGTGTACTCGGTCATCAATGGACAGCTGGAATCGGTCACCGCTGAAGACTGGTTGAAACAACCCATCACCGCGCTCATCGAACGTGCACGCATCGATGTCGAAAGCGAAACACCCATCAAGGCGTTTCTCGATGTCGACGGCACCCCGGTGTTGGTCGCTGCCGCGCCCCTGACGCCTGGCACCAACCCCCAGGTCGAAACGGATGACAGGCCAGCCTCAATACTGTTGTTCGTCTCCAGGCTCGATGCTGCCCGATTGAGTAGCATGGCCAGTGATTTCGGGATTGCTCAATTGCGCGTGGCCTCAGGTGATAGCGCAGCGCTCGGCACATCGTTTTTGCGTCTGGGGGAAACCGGTACGGCGGGCACCCTGCAGTGGACAGCGGCGCAGCCGGGGTATCGGTTGATGACCGTGGTGTTGCCTCTGGTCGGTATAGCGGGGCTGATTATCGGACTGATGACCTGGCTTTTTCAGCGGCGTACCACGGCGGCTGCGCAAGTGATGGATGCCAGTTACACCTCCTTGCAGGTCAGTCGCACGGCATTGGCGGCCAGTGAGGCGCGGTTTCGTGATGTCGCCGAAGCGTCCTCCGACTGGATTTGGGAAATCGATACCGGGTTGCGCTTCACCTACCTGTCAGAGCGCTTCGAAACCGTGACGGGACTGCGCAGGGCCGAGTGTCTTGGTCGTCCTATCGATGACTTGCTGGTGTCTGATCAGGGCCCGCTTTCCCAGTGGTTGAAAAACCACTCGCGACGGGCCAACGCCATCTTGCAATGCAGCTATCTGTCAGGGGACGGGCAAGCCAGGATTTTCCGTCTTTCCGTGCGGGAGATGGAGGGGCTGGGCTATCGCGGCACGGCCAGCGATATCACCGAAGAAGTGGCGGCCCGCCGACGGATCGAATACCTGTCGCAACACGATGCGCTGACGGGCCTGGCGAATCGCGCCCGTATGCAGGAATTCCTCGATGGCAAACTCAAGGCTGCGCCGACCCTGAGTGATCCGTTGGTCATGCTCAGCGTCGACCTGGATCGCTTCAAACCGGTGAATGATTTGCTCGGGCATGCCGCAGGCGATCAAGTGCTCAACGAGGTCTCCAAAAGGCTGGGGCAGTGCTTGCGCTCCGATGACCTGGTCGCGCGAATCGGTGGCGATGAGTTTGTGCTGGTGGTAGCGAATATGGTTTCTGAGGATGAGGTTGAGCACCTGTGCCAGCGCTTGATCGACTGCATCGAACAGCCGTTCCAGATTAATGAGCAAGAGGTGTTTATCAGTGCCAGCATCGGCATTGCCATGGCACCGGCCGACGCCACCCTGGCCGATGAGTTACTGCGCTATGCCGACATTGCGTTGTATGAAGCCAAGGATGCAGGACGCAATACCTGGCGTTTTTACGCGGGCGACATGAATGCTCGAATCCTCGATCGTCGTCAGTTGGAAAGCGATCTGCGTCACGCGATCAAACATGATGAATTGCGTCTGCACTTTCAGCCTCGCTATCAGATTGCAGGCAGGGTCATGGCCGGTGCCGAAGCGCTGGTACGTTGGGAGCACCCGGTGAGAGGGCTGTTGGCGCCCGACGTTTTCATTCCCATTGCGGAAGAAACCGGGTTGATTCTGCCGCTGAGCAACTGGGTGCTGCACACCGCTTGCAGGGTCGCGTCGACCTGGCCCGAAGAGCTCTTTGTCTCGGTGAACCTGTCGCCGACAGAGTTTCAGCGCGGGCAGCTGGTGTCCAGGGTTCAGGCGGTGTTAACGCAGACCGGTTTGAATCCGGCCCGGCTGGAATTGGAATTGACCGAGAATGTCATGCTGGACGACGCCAAGGGCGCACTGCAGATCATGCATGACTTGAAAGCCTTGGGTGTTCGCCTGGCAATGGACGATTTCGGCACTGGGTACTCGTCATTGAGCTACCTGCGTTCATTTCCTTTCGATGGGTTGAAGATCGATCGCAGCTTTATTTCCGGGCTGGCCGCCAGCGGTGATGATCAGTCGATCATCGAGGCCATCGTCGGGCTGGGCAGGGCCCTGTCGCTGACAGTCACGGCGGAGGGGGTGGAAACGATCGAGCAACTTCAGGCGTTGCAGGATGCGCGGTGCGATGAGGTGCAAGGGTATTTCTTGAGCCGGCCCATGGATGCCCAGGCGATTGGACACTTGATTGGCGTCCACGCGAAGCATTCAGGGCTGCGAGCTCTGGCTGAAAGCGCTCACGCTGAAAGTTAACACGTCAGCTGCGCACGGTTTACTGCACCAGTTGCTCGACCAACTCTGGCGTCACGTAGTGCGGTCCGTCGAACAGGTAGAGCGGATATCCGTCATAGGCCGCCAGTTGCGGTTTGAGCTCGGCAGCGGTCGCGGAGCGGAAGCCGCCACCAAAGTTGGGGCGGAAGGCTTCGACGATGATCCGCACACGGTCATTGCCCAGACGCTGGCGCAGGGCGTCGGCGTAGGTTCGCGCAACCGGTGCAGTGCGGGCGTAGACGCCAACACCGTCCTGGAAGAACACGCCGATGTCATCCGGCAGCCATTGCTTGAGCCATTCGGCGGTGGCGACGGGGCCGATATTGGCACCGTCATAAACGCTGATCCACAACGGTCGCGGCAGCTTGGCCAGCAGGGCAGGCAGGTCTTTGGCGCGGGTCCAGCTGGGGTCGACTTCGGCCGGGAAATACCATCCGGTCACGTGTAACGGCGTAGGCAATTTGGCGATCCGTTCCGAGACCGTGGCCAGTTCTTCGATGTTGTCCCGAGAGCGGTTCTCGCTGAAATAACCTGCCAGCCCAAGGATGACATCCTGCGCCCAGGGTGCCTTGGCGATGCGCGCCCAATCGGGCAGGACCGGTACGGCGGGCAGGCCGGTACCGGGAACGAATGCCTGATCGTCCACGACTGTCCATTGGACCAGCAGCTCACGCGCTCCCAGTTTTTCCCAGTGTCCGCTGATTCCGACGGTCTTGTTATCCGGCTGCCAGACGATGCCGACAATCCCCGGGTCCAGGGCCTTGGTCTTCGTCACGTAGAGCATGCCCGTGCCTGCGCCGACGGTGACGGCAAGCAACAGAGCAGCAACGGTCGTGCGACTGGCGGTGTAGCCGAAGATTTTCACGGCAATGCCTTTTTGATGCGTTGATGCCATTGGCTCAGCGAGGTGACGCCTTTGGCGTTCCAGTTGGCTGCCGCATCAGGGCCAAGGTGGAACTGGCCCTCGTTGAATTGCCAGACGATCACTTGCGGCTTGTGTTCGGCAAAATCCGCCGACTCCAGGTATTGCAGCAGCGTAGCCCACGGACCGACGTCGCCGGGGTTCCAGGTCAGTGCGACGGGACGGTCCAGAGCATTTGAAAGCTTCTGCGTAAAACCCAGGTAAGGCTGGACAAAGCTGTTGCCGATCACCTGAACCGGCGCCGGTGCGTCATCGATCAGCAAGTCTTTCTCTGCCTGATGGCGAACGGTGTAGATGTCGCGACCAATCGCCTTGCGCTTGATCGCTGGCAGAAAATTACTGGCCAGGTCGCCGAACGCGCGTCTGTCGAACCATTGGCCCAGCACCGCGCCACCACCGGGGTCACCGTGCAGGCGGTAGCGCGCGGTAATGAGTTGCGCCGTGGAGTCGGCGGTGTTTTCGGCGCTGCAGGCTGTCCAGTGGTAGTCGGCGCGGTAAAACGCGGTCTGTTTGCCTTGCTCGGTCCGATGCAGGATTGGCTTGATGTTCAGCGTGGTCAGACCTGCTTGGGCCAAGTCGTTTTGCAGGTGGTCATAACGCTGCATCACGGCGACGTTCAAGGGTTGATCGGCGGGCAGCCGCTGGGCATAAAACGGCGCTTTCATCGGCACCACCAGCACTACCAGCCCGATATGTTCGCGTTCAAGTTGCTGCTTGAGTTCTTTGACCAGTGCAATGCTGCGGGCAGTGCCGGTGTTGTCGACTTTGCTCAGGCTTTCCCAGGCCGGGAATAACCAGCCGCCGTTGCCGGTGATCACCGCCGACGCCGCTTGAACGCCGGTGCCTGACAGGCTCGACAGCAGGCCAGCGATCATGGCGGACATCGACAACCGACGGGTAAAACGATCGGGTTTGGATTGAAGGTTCATGGGGCGGTCTGGTCGACAAGGCCAATCAGGCGAGGGGCCTGGCGGGAGCCGATCAGGAACAGGCTATAACGATCGCCGGCCTTGAAGGGCGCCAGCTTCAACGGCAGGCTGGCGTTGTCATTGCAGCTGGCAACCAACGTCGCCTGCACCGGGTTGATCGTGCGCTGGGCTTGTCCGTTGAACGGCAGCTGGGTGAATACCGGGGCGCCATTGGCCAGTTTGACTTCAGCCTTTTCGCAACCGCTGCTCAGGTTATAAACGCTGAGCTCGGCGCGCAGGTCTTTACCGCGCAGCGGCGGGTCGATGACCAGGCGTGGCGCCCGTGCCGGATCGCTGTCGAGAATCAGCGTGACCCACGCACTTTTCGGTGCGCTCAGGCCTGTTATCTCGCGACCATTGACGGTCAGCTTGAGCGGCTGCCGCGAGTCCACGACCTGGAAGGGACTGGCCACCGTGCTCTGGGCGGAAAGGGCAAAGGTCGCGCCTTGCTCAATACGAACCTGCATGGCGGTATCGCCGGGATTGACCACCCGCACATACGCCGAGCCTTCGGGCAATTTTGGCGCGTACAGCTGGGCGATTTCCGAGGCAGCTTGTGCGCCTGTCGAGAGCAGGCCAAGACCTAGCCACAAACACATTCGAACGTTCATGCAAGTCCTCAATAGGAATAGGTCAGGCGAGCGAACACGCCTTGAGCGCGGTCATCGCCCAGCACCTTCACGCGGTACTGCAGAGAAAAGTCCACATACGAGCGGGGGGCGTTGTACGCATCTTCACGGAACCAGTACCGGACGTTGTTACCGATACCAACGCCGCCGGCCTTGCCAGATGATGAGTCCGTGCTGCCGTCGGTGTCCGTCTTGCTGTTCATCTTGGAGTCGTAGTCGAACGCGGCCACGACATGGGGGAAACTCACCCAGCGCGAGCCCGCGCCACCGATGGCGTAGCTGCGGCCCACTTGCCATTCGCTGTTGAAATAGTCGCGCGAATCATTGACGTAATGACCGGCTTCAGCGAACAACTGCGAGGTCCACCAGCTAGAGGCATCGACCCGCAGGTCGGTGCCAACGCTTGAGCCGTAGCCCAATCGCAGCAACCAGTCACCGTCAACGTCCGACGATCCCAAGGGGAAAGTGCGCTCGACGGCGGCCATCACGTTCAGCGATGTGAAGGGTTTGACCCGTACGCCCACGGCGCCTTGCAGCGCATCGAAACCGGTATCCGAATCGCTGTTCTTGCTCCACAGCGTGTCGGTGACGCGTCCGTAGAGTTCGACAAAACGTGCGTTGCGATAGCCCAAAGGACGCCAGGAAAGCTCGGTGCTGTTCTGCAGGCTGTCATTGCTGTTGCTGCCGCTACTCGGCGCTGAGCTCAGGCCACTGCTTGAACTGTTGCCGCGATAACTGGTAGTGCTGGTCAAGCCCCAGGTGCGCGATACATCGGCCACCGCGCGCCGGGTGTCGAACAGCTGCTGCGCGGGCATGTCCAGTTCACCGGAATTTTGTGCGTCGATGACTCGCTTGAAGTAGGTAACGGCTTGCTCGTCGTCATTGACCCGCATCGCGTTGTAAGCGGCGTCCTGGGTCGCCGTCGGCGTGAGTCGGGTGTCGGCATCGGCCTTGCGGAACGACGCGGAGGCCCCGTCATCATCGCCGGCCTGGACCGACAAATAAGCGATCTGCAGGTCACTCATCGATTCCAGCTCGCCCGTGTCCCGCGCTTGTTGCAGCCGTTCGCGTGCGGTTCGACGCTGGCCGAGTGCGGCATACAGACTGGCTTCTTCGTAAGCGGGCAGGCTGCCGAGGGCCAGGGCTTGAGTAAAATCCTTGCGCGCCCCGGCATCGTCACCCGATTGCTGACGCAAACGACCGCGCTGGGCGAGCAGGCGGGCATCATCGCTATTGATCTTGAGACCGTCACTGGCCGCCGCGATGGCTTCGGGCACACGTTTCTGATCACTCAGGGCGCTGACCAGCAGTCGGTGGTACGCCGGATTCTGTGGCGCGCGGGCAATGGCTTCGTTCACCAGGGCAACCGCTGTCGCGGGGTCTTTGCGGGCCAACGCCGCGTAGGCCTGGGCGGCCATGTCGGTTCCGCCGTCGCGCTGATTACCGGGCCAGATATCACAGACCAGGCCGAAGGCGCTTTCCTGACAGTTCAAGGCCGGTGCCGGAAAGTGGGCGACAGCGTTCAAGCCGTTGTTTTTCTGCCGCAGCGCCATTCGGGCAGCGGTACGTCGGCGGGCCACTTCGCCGCCTTCATCGTCGACCAGTGGCTGCAGATGATCGAGCGCCTGCTGAGGGTCACCATGGGCCAGTGCGGCGTCCGCGGCGAAGAAACGAATGTCACGAATTTCCGCTTCCAGCAGGCCATCGATGGCCAGGGCGTGATTCAGGTCAGCCTGGGCGGCCTGAGTTTTGCCCTGACGATCAAGGGCGTAGCTGCGCAGAATCCACGGAGCGATTTCCCCATCGTCTTGTGCCAAAGCGCCTGACGCGGCCTGTTCGGCCCCACGGTAATCCCTGGCAGCAAGCAGGGCACTGATCAGCAATTGCTGATTGGCGCCGAGTTCCGGGGACAGGGCGACGGCTTTTCGGGCCTGGTCAACGGCGAGGGTCGCATTGCCTTGGTCCAAGGCGCGATAGCCCTGAACCGCCAGCGGCGCCGCCAGTTGACGACGAATCGCTTCGCGACGCATCAATAACGTATCGTCGTCCGGGAACACCGCGAGGGCCTGGGTGGTGGCTTGATCCGCTTCCTGTAGATGTTGTTGGCGTTGCAACGACTCGATCAGCAGCAGTCGATAATCCATGCGTTTGGGCGCTTGGGCGATGGCTTTGCGTGCCGCTTGGGCAGCCACGCCGAAGTCATCGCGATCATAGGCTTTGAACGCCTGGGCCGCGGGGCCGAAGCCTGGGGCCTGACGTGATTGCGGGTAGCGCTTGGGATGGTCTCGCTGTTCCTTGTCGCGTTGTGCCAGTGCAATCAAGGTGTTCAAGCGAGTGATATCAGCCCGCTGACGCAACGCTTCGCGGGCCTTGGCGATGGCCAGGTCGTAATCTTTACGCTCGTACGCGCTGTACGCCTCGTTGGCCGTTTCATAGGCCGGGCCGGTCAACGGCAGGGGAAGCGTCTCGGCATGAACAAACCCAGGTAACAGGCTTAGGCCCGTGGCCATGAGGGTCAGGAAGGGGCGGTTCATGCCGGAAGCTCCGCAGGGTAGTGACTGTGCTGACGCGCCACGGCCTTTTCGATGGTGGAGCGGGGCAGCACGCCGCTGTCGACCAGATAGTCGCCAATGCGTCCGTGATGCTGCGGGCGGTACTGCAACATGGAGCGGCTGAACACGTCGCGATCCAGCAACCCCATTTCGATCAACAGGTCGCCCAGTAGCGGCGCACGGGCATCCGGCACGGATTGGCCTTCACGCACGTTTAGTTGACGCAATTGCGCGACGATTTCGCTTTCCCGGGCAATCAGTTGCACCGGTTCGCTGCCCAGTTCATCGCTGATCTGTTGCAGACCTTCGGCCGGCAGAGGGCTGGCGACGGCGACTTGCGCGCGGCCATCGGCATTCAAGCCAAGCGGCACCACGCGCCAGCGCAGGGCGAACTCATCGTCCAGCGTCAGGATCGAGTCCCGTGCCTTGGCGGCCACATCGAATACCCGTGGCAGATCGTTCTGGAAGGCGATGGCTTCAGCCAGCGTCTCGTCGTCCAGCCAACCGTTGCTGAGCAAAATCCGCCCCAAGGGCATGTGCCGGTTTTTCTGTTCGGCGAGGGCGCTTTGCAGGTCAGCATCGTTGATCGCCTGCCAGGACAGCAACACGCTGCCCAGCTTGCGCGGTGCGGCAGCCACCAGGTCGGTGGACGGGAAGTCGTGCATGGTCTTGTCCCACACCAGTTTGCGGTTCAGCGCCTTGCCGACCAGGAACATGCGCCAGGCGCGTGATGCGGCCATGAAGTTGACGAAGTTGCCCACCACCATGCGCGGGATGGACAGCAAACCATGCTGCCAGCCGTACAGTACGGTGGTGAAATAGCAGCGGTGCGCGATCCGCCAGGCCAGCGCGATACCGTTGGCCAGTAGCAGGTATTGGATAAAGCCATTGGTTTCAAAGGGTGTCGGGAAACTCACGTCCCACAGGCCACTCTGGCGCAGGATGATCAGGCCCAGCAGCTGCACCAGAATCACGTAGGCGATGATGCTGACGAACGCCGTCACCACGCCCTTGCGATCACGAAACAGCAGATAACGGTTGGCCAGCGAGCCGTTCCAGCCCATTTGCTCCCACCCTTGCAGGCCAATGCCCAGCGTCCAGCGGGCTTTCTGGCGGAACGCGGTACGGAAGGTATCGGGAAAGAATTCCCGCACGCACAGCGGCATCTTCAGGGTCGATTCGTAAGGTTTGCGAAACCATGATTTACGCAACACGCGAAACTGCACCGGGAAGCGCACGAAGATTGCGTTCATGCCGACCTTGGCCAGGCGTGCGCCGACGTCGTAGTCCTCGGTGAGGCTGTCAGTGTTAAACGGCTGGTTCTGGGTTTCCCCGGCCAGTACGCGCAAGGCACGATGGGAGAAACAGGTGCCGACCCCGGCAGACGGCACCGTGTCGGTCATGCTTTCACGTACCACCAAATCCTTGCCATGCCATTCGGCGAATTCGTCCATGTAGGTGCCGGCCACCCATTCGTACCAGTTGCGCTCCAGTGAAACTACGGGTAACTGGATCATGTCCTTGCGCGGCAGCAAGTAGTTGAACAGGCGTAACTCCATCGGGTGCAGTACGTCTTCGCTGTCGTGCAGCACCACGCCGGCGAAGGTCATGCCGTGGGTTTTCTCGTGCAGAAAGATCGCCTGGATCACCCAGTTCAGGCAGTCGGCCTTGCAGGTCGGCCCGGCATGCGGGACTTCCACGCGATGCAGCTGCTTGTAGCGCCGACGCATGCGTTCCACTTCATCGATGGTGCGTTGGTCATTGATGTAGGTGCCGACGAAGACCACATAGTTCTGGTAATCCAGAGTCGACACCATGTTCTCGATCATCGGTGCGATGACGTCATATTCCAGCCAGGCCGGGACCATGATCGCCAACGGCTGTTCATCCCGGGCCATCAACTGCTCGGCGGTCAGTGGCCGGTATTTGCGATCCACGGTGAACTTGCGAAAAAGGCGGCGAGACCAGTACCACAGGTCAATGAACAGATCGTCCAGGCTGGAGATCAGGATCAGCACCGCGACCACGATGGTCGAGATCTCCAGGAAGCTGTAGTAGTGGGCCAGCCAGTAGGGCCAATAAAGCGACGTCATCGAAAGTTTCCGTTACTGGCGATTGCGACGGGCGCTACGGCCAGCCAGCAACAGGATGAGGACCAACAGGATGCCACCCGGAATCAGCCACAACAGCGACGGCTTGCGCCAGGCGTCGAGGCCCTTGGGTTCTTCGTTGTCGATCAATTGGCTGCCACTTGGATCCTGGGTGTCGAAAGTGGTCAGTGCACCGTTGTCACCGAGGATGGCCACGTCGCCGCGGGTCAGCAGAATCTGTTTGGCGAAGCGTGGCGCGTCATTGCCCAGGGCGCGATAGACCAGACCATGCTGGCCGCCGGCATCCACCACTTGCAACGAGGCCAGGTGGTTGAGGGGATGGATGTCCAACAACATCTGATCCTTGTGATTGATGCGCAAGCGACCCTGATCATCGACCTGCACCGATTCCTTGCTGTCCTTGACCGGCAGCTCGAAGGCGAGAAAGGCTTTGTCCGGCGTGACCGAAACCTTTGGGTCGGCGCTGACGTTCAGTTGCGCCCGCAGCGGCGAAACACCGGCGGCGTCTGCCACCGAAATCACCTGCGGCAAGCTGCTCGCCGGATGATCGAGGTAGGCCTGTGGTACGAGAATTTGCGTGTCCATGGCAAAGCGCGCGGCCATGCCGGAGAAGTCATCAGCCAGCGCGGTTTTTTCCAGCACGATGTGGCTGCTTGGCAGCACCGAGACCGGGAAGGCCTGTGGTGTTTCCAAGCAACGATCGCTGACCGGCTGACGCTGGAACGACACGCGCAAAACGTTCTTTGAACCCAAGGCGTAACGCGGGATACGTGCTTCGATGCGTTGCTGTTCACCGTTGGCCACGAGCTGTTGCGCGCCAATCAGGTAATCGTTGAGAAACAGCGAGGCCACCGGCGCGGTGTCAGAGGCACCGGGGGCGGCAGACACATCGACCACCGCCTTCACCGGCAGGCGACCGTCGTAGGCCACGCTGCCCAGAGGGAACGAAGTGCTCCAGTCGGACTTGGCCAGCACGTCGATGGCGCCGGGGTTGCCGCCCAGGCGCGACAAGGCCACACGGCCGTCGGCGCTCAATGGCATCTGTGCTTCGCTGACCGTCAATTGGCGGCTGCGTGCGAGTGTGTTCCAGGCCGAGCTGAACAGGGCCAATGCCTTGTCGGTCGCTTGCGGCGCGATCATCAACACAGGACGCGTGCCCAGCAATGCCAGGCGTACGTTGTCGGTACCGGTGGCGGCCAGACCTGCATTGATATGCCGCTCACGCCATTGCGCGAAGGCGCTGGCGGCTGTGGCGTCGAGGCCTTGAATCTGGCTCTGCAGCGCGTCCAGCGATTCATTGACGGCTTTGAGCAGTTGCGGGTCGTTGATTGCCAGATCCGCCTGTACGTTCGGCGTCTGCCCCAACATCAACAGCGCACCGATTTGCGCCGGGTTCGCCAGAACGTGCGAGCCTTTGCCGTTAAGGCTGGCGAACGCTGGAATAGTCTGCAGTTCGGCCGGGATGCGCAGGCCGGTCAGGTCGACAGTGTCTTGTTCGGCGGGGAAGGGCAGAACGCGGCTGTGTTTGCCAATCCGCTCCAGTGCCACACCGAGGCGCCAGGCCGCATCGTAGCTTTCGGCGGATAAGGTGCCCGGCGCGACCATGATCCCCGGTTTGCCAGGCAATGCCCTCCAGGCAGCCCCGACGTCCTGTAACTGGCTGGCGTCGTAGCTGTAATTGAGGCGAGTGTCCGGTTCGATACGCAATACATTGCCGATGGCGCGCTCGTCTTCGCACAACACACGGGACACGATGGACGACCAGGCAATGCCCAGACGCAGCGAGCCGTTGTCACGCGCTTGCTTGTCCACGCCCAGTGTGGCGCTTGCATTGCCCTGTGGTTCGCTGAGCCCTTCGGCGCGCACGGGATAGCCGTCCAGCGACAGCAGTAATGTGTTGCGACCGCCTTCACCATTCAGGTAGCTGGCGTCGAAATTCAGTGTGGCATCCGTCAACGGCACGCCCGCCGGCACTGGCAAATACAATTCACGGCGGGCATCGGTGGAGCCGAGGATGATCGGTGCATCGATCCCCAGATCGCTCAAGCGGATCTCACGCTCTTGTCGGGTGTCGGCGTTGAGTCGGTTGATCGCCTGGGTGAGCGGGCTGTCCGCGGCCAAGGCAAAGGTCGGCATGAGCGCGAGCAGGCTCACGCCACAGGCAAGGGCGCTGAGCGCACCCGTATGGATGGCAACGGAAGACTTCATTCAGGTAGATCTCGAGCTGATAAGGGGAGGAGCGGTTTGGTTTATAGAGAGGTGAAAGCCGGGTGACTTTTTTCGGGCACAGGCCCCCCTGACGGGTAGTGCAGGAACTTGGGCAATTGCATCCGAGCCACGACGAAATCATCGACCGGGCGCCCCATCAGGGCGTCGACGATGCGCGCACTGGCCTTGCCATCGCCGTAAGGGTTGGCAGCCTGGGAGCATCGGCGCCACAGAAGGTCGTCATCGAACAATGCGTTGACGCCAGCGATGATCGAGTCCGGCGAGGTGCCAACCAGGCGTACAGTGCCCGCCGCGACAGCTTCGGGGCGCTCGGTAACGTCACGCATGACGAGCACGGGTTTGCCCAGGGACGGTGCTTCTTCCTGCACACCACCGGAATCGGTCAGGATCACGTGGGCCCGTTGCATCAGGCGCACGAAGGCCAGGTAGTCCAGCGGATTGATCAGGTGCACGTTGGGCAGATCGCCCAACTGCTCGGTGACCGGGCCCAGGACGTTGGGGTTCAAATGCACCGGATAGACGATCTGGATATCAGCGCGTCGGGCCAGGTGGCTCAAGGCCTTGCAGATATCGAGGAATCCTTCGCCGAAGTTTTCCCGGCGATGCCCGGTGACCAGCAGCACCTTGCGGCCGGTTTGCAGGAACGAGAACTGCCTGTCCAGGCTTGCACGCAGGTCTGCGTCCTGCTCGATACGTCGCGCTGTCATCTGCAACGCGTCGATCACCGTATTGCCGGTCACGAAGGTGCGACCCTGCAGGCGTTCGTCGAGCAGGTTCTGGCGCGACTCGTGGGTCGGCGCAAACAGCATGTCCGCACCCAAGTCGATGCAGCGCCGATTCATTTCTTCCGGCCACGGACTGTAGATATCACCGGTTCGCAGCCCGGCTTCCACATGGCCGACCGGGATGCGTCGATGGAACGCAGCCATCGCGGCCACCATGGCCGAGGTGGTGTCGCCATGTACCAGCACCCGGTCCGGGTAGGTCATTTCCAGCACCGGGTCAATCGCCCCGTAAAGCGCCGCCGTCAGAGAGTTGAGCGTTTGGTGCGGCGTCATCACGTCGAGGGTGTAATCGGCCTTGAGGTCGAACAGATCCAGCACCTGTTTCAGCATGCTTTGATGTTGGCCGGTGATGCATATCTGCGAATGAATGCCGGGTTCCGCAGCGAGGGCTTTGACTAGCGGCGCCATCTTGATGGCTTCTGGACGAGTTCCGAAGATCGAAAGAATTTTAATCTTTGAATGATGGCGAACGATGATGTCTTCCTTGCGCAGTTTTAGTGCGCAGCACAATAGCTGGCCCAAGTTTTATTGAAACTCGAGCAAGCAAGCGTTGTTTGAATTTAGTAAAGGCCGGGTAATCAGTGTGAGATCTAATGTTCACTTCATGTGAGGTATGTGTCGCCTGGGGAAACCGGAACTGGCCGGATTATTAGCATCGAAGGCGAATATTTTAAAGTGTTATATGTGTTTTTTAATAAAAAAATCAAACTTGGAACTTTTATATTTGTGGTCGGTCTTTTCTGGTTTCTTGTAATTTGTGGGCGGTTTTTTTAGATTATTATTTAACGTCCAACTTGTTGTTTTTTCTTGTTATTTTATATTTTTAGTCCGTTCGTCAGTGTGATTGAATTACTCATTGGTGGTAATGGTCGCGGTCTACGTAGTAGATCGACACGTCCTCGGGGTAATAGTTGTGGCGGTCACTAAAATGACGCCTGAATATTGTCGTCTTGAAGTAAGACTTGTGTGGGGCAGTAGCTTTTTTACGCATGCCATACTGCGCATTAGTAGCGTTAGGGATATTCAATTTGGAAAAAACTTCGCCGACATATTGGATCCGTGATGCACGGCAGCTTTTGGCCGACAAATGCCGGTGCGTAGATTGTGCTCTCCGTATTTATTTTCGTCCTCACCAAATAGCGTAGACCGATACTGACACGTACAGCAGAGCAATCGAAGTATCCCAATTGCTACCGAGTTGTTGTGGTTTCCCTGCTTACGTTGTTAATCCCTCTATAGGCATTTTTACGAGAAAAGTGGTTCCGCGCGCTCTGTCGGAAGCCACATCTATAGTCCCCAAGTGCGCAGCCACGATCTCGGAAGCGATGTACAGACCTAGGCCAAGGCCAGTGCTAGGCCCTAGATCAAGAGACGCGTGCTGAGAGAAACGTCCCATGGGGTTAAAGATGAAGGGCAGAATGTCCTCCGGGATAGGCTCGCCGAGATTATGGACGACGAACACGACGCTGCTCTCAGATACTTCCAGTGAAACCTTAATCGGGAAACGCAGATCACCATGCTGCACGGCATTGCTGAGCAGATTGGAAAACACCTGTTCCATGCGGGCTCCATCGAATTCACCGCGAGCCGACGCCCCCACTTTGAAGACAAGATCCGCGTTTGGATGAAAAGTGCGGATCTCTTCAACTATGCGTATGCATAGTGGCGTTAGGTCGATGTCTTCCTTTTTGATGGGAATCCCAGGGCCCATTTGGCAGCGGGTTAGATCCAGCAAGTCGCCAACGATCCGGCTAGCTCGTCTTACGCTGGTGTATATCCCCGATGCAATTTTAGTCTCCCGCGCCCCCAGCTCATCCGAGCGCCGCAAAACATCGGCACCCAGCAAAATAGCCCCCAGTGGCGTGCGCAAATCATGGCCAAGGATGCCTAAAAAAACGTTGCGTGAGGCCTCCACTACACGCGAGTAGCTAGCAATAGACTCAGCGAGCGCCTGGTCTATGGCTTCGTTGAAGCGAATCATATCGTCCACTTCCAAAACTGTCCCTGCCTTCATCTGCCCCAGCCATTGACTGAGTACGCTTGTCCTCAGCGCTCGATATTCAGATACCATCTGATCCAGCGTGAACCCCGCCATTAAACGCTTTACTGCATGGGTTTCCGCAGGAGTTTCCAATTCCTCCATAGGAGCATTACCTTGGGCCTTGGCGATTTGCTCTTGCGTAGACTGGTAGGTGCACAGGTCTATCGCTATTGCATGCAGCATCTGTTCGGCGTGATCCCGTAGAGCCTTGGGGTCCAGTGCTTCGCCGGGGACCTCAATGGTTCTTGCGAAGTCTTCCCAAGCTTGGAGAATTGGCTCAAGGTTGTTGATGATGAAGTCAGATAGGCGCATGCCAGTGATCCTGTTATGGAGTCGTAATCGAGGTCGAAAACGGGAACGAAACAGCACAAGCTGAATTAGAGCATCGATTCGGCCGCCTGGCATGGTTTGCCTACATCGAGAGCCTGCGCTACCAACGCAAAATCTCAGCCTAGTCGGTGATTCTCCGTCGGATTCTATTCTAGTAGGACGTATCAGCTCAGGTGTGGGGGCTTGGAGGAGGCATGTTGGATTTCATCAGGCTCGTCCTGGGGACGTGGCCTTGCACGCACTCTCGGACATGTGGGGTTGCGGGGGAAATCGTTTCCTCTATCCAGTTCAGCCTGCGTTGCTTTGCATGACCAGTTGGCTCTCGGATCGAACTGGGCTGCGCGCGTCCATGCTCCTGGTGTACGGCTGCGTGGTACTGGCGGATTTGATCTTTGTTTTCTACCGCTGGGATACTGGCCCTTGATCGCCGGCATGCTTTTTTCCTTGGCTTTTTATCCCATCTTCAGGCTCATTCCAGCTTACGTTTCCAAGATGGCGACCTCTTCGGAAACTACAGCGCAGGGTTGATAGCCAGCCATAGCGGGTCGTTTGTGGGCGTATATGGCGCAATCGGTGTGGTGGGGATGATTCTGGTGGTATAGACGTGCAGGATGCCTGAAGCACGACACCGTCGTACCATGTCCACACACTCAACCGGGTATCGACGTAGCGTGGCTGGTCATTGGTGCGTGTTCGAATGGCAACTTGAGCCGGGCCCTGAAACCCATAAGCGGTCAAAGAGGAGGCGGGTGAAGGGTGACCTTGACCAGCAGATTTAGACACAGCAAACCTCCTTGATTTTCACGCCGGCTCCAGGCTGCCGACGTCCGCTCTGCGTTATGGCGATTGGCCGACTCGGCTAGATAACGACTTGCATAACGTCGTGGCATCGTCGAGGCGTCGGACCAGCCACTGACCCGCCGAAGTTCATCCGTAGTCCGCTCCAAATCATAACCGTCAATCATTAGCCAATTGCGCAACTGCAATCGTTCCGGAAACGGATTCTCCGCAGCGCCCGGGACAATCAGTGTGCGAATGATCTGGAGTTGCGTATCTGTCAGGCTGCGGTAACGAGTGCGGTCGGGACGAACATTGATGATATGGCTCTCAAAGCGTCGTTCAATGACGTCAGCGACATCTGCAAATACCACCTCAATGTTAGCCAGGATGGTCGAGTTCTGACGGGCGCGCGGGATGTACGGGTGACACACCAGGACAGATAATGCTTCAGCAACCGCAGGTACTGGTCACGGGTACGCGGATCGATCTGCGGAAAAGGTGCCGTTGCAGCTGTGCCGATTCGGCCGATCAGATTATCGGCTTGAGGGCCGCTTTGGAGCCAGAGGGAGTAACCGTCCAGTAAAGCCAGAATCGCCTCAAAGTGGCAGGCCAAGATAGCCTCATCGATATCCAGATCTCGGCTTTTGGCATAGGTGTAGAAAGCCTGGATCGCGCGCATATGCGCCGCAGCAGTATTGTAAGCCCGGTGCCTGAGTTTGAGTTGGACGTAGATGAACGGAACGAGTTGGGCAACGCCGCCGTATTACCAGCGTGCACGAGTAGCGGCACACGCTGACCTGAAGAGAAACGGCACTGAATCAGCTTCATCGGTAGCGACCTCATTCAATGACTAGCCATGAACATGAAGTACATGGCCCGTTGAGAGAGAGGACGTCAGAAGCGGGTTTGTCGAATCAGTACCTTACGAGGCTCATGAACATCTCTAACATGGCACATCGTTTAACTTATGGGCGATGACCGATGTTCATAAGCGGCGGTAACAATGGATTTTGAGACCCGCTAGCCAGGAATCAGGTTAGAGTGTTCATCAATGTCTGTTCATAAGGGCCCTCCACTCGATTCACGTAGTCGCGCCAAGCGGTTGCAGCGAATGAACCGGGCAAAAAAACCGTATATCAATCGTTATTTAAAGAATGAATCGTCCGCTATTTGTTTCTCTAGATGGGCCCAAGGGGACCGGCAAAACCACACTGTTGGAGGCCGTTACGAAAGTACTGAGGGCAGACAACAAAAAGGTTATCCGACTTTGCGAGAAAAAAAGCGATCCCTATAGGGGTGAAACAATGGCCCTCGTTAACAAGCTCGTCCGAAATCCCACCCGGGATTTGGAGTTGGGGGTTTGTGAGCGCTTTGCTGATAGCCGTACTTGGATTTCCCAGCATGTGCTGGCGAAACAACCACCAGGCAGCATCATCTTGATCGATCGCTGGTACCCATCTGATGCCGCGTTTCGCCGGATAATCCCGTTTGCAGAGATTCTACAGTTAAACATTGATCGAAACGTGCGAGTGCCAGACCTGCATGTCGGGGTTGTCACCGCCCCTGATATTTCATGGGCGAGGGCAGCGGCACGACGGCGTGGGCTGAGCAGTACCGTGATCCATAAGCTGGAAGAACATGTCGCTTGTACCCAGGCGTTTGAGCAATCGATTGCAGATCATGGCTGGGTTTTATGCCGTAATGAAGGAACGATCGAAGACGCAACGATGCAGGTGATTTCTGAGATCTATAGAGTCCTTCGATCCGGGGTGCATGTTACGTAATCAGACGGATCGAGAGTCGATTGCTGGATATGTATGCCAAGAGGAAAGTGGAGTGGAGGGGAGGGAACGGACAGGATCGCTAAACTTTTTGCAGCGCAAGGCGCGATGGTGGCAGTCGTTTCACGCACGGCTGAAAATGTCGATCAGGTGGTTATCCATATCCAGGCCGCGGGCGGCATCGCCCTCGGAATTGTCTGCGATATCGCTGATTCTGATCAAATCACTGCCACCGTTGATAAGGTGAATGTCATGCCGGTCGCAGACACTTGGGGTACTGCGGCCGATGTGCCTGCGCCCACTAACGTACTTGGCCGTTATGGATCGCCCGAAGAGGACATTGCGCCGGTGGTGGTGTATTTCGCCAGCAAGGATGGGCAATTTTTGACGGGGTATAGCCTGTCACCTGACGGTGGCCAAATCATCGAAAGCGCACGCTGATTTTACCGTCCAGTCTGCAAGCGATTGCTCCACTGGGACCACAAGACTCGCCTTGGTGTGTTTTGTGGTTATTCAAGCGCTATTCATCGATGCAACAGACTCCCGCGAGGTTGCGCGTGCAACCAGGAAGGCAAGAACTGCCGCCACGCCTAGCAACGTGGCGCTCAACTCGAAAGTCGCTCGATAGCCGTTCGAGTCAAATACCAGTCCGCCAACGGTTGCGCCGGATGCAATGGCCAGTTGTATGATCGCCACCATTAAGCCGCCTCCCACTTCCGCATCCTCTGGCAATGTTCTGGCCAGCCATGTCCACCATCCCACCGGCGCCGCGGTCGCAACCAGTCCCCAGAGACCCAGCAAGATGGTGGTGGAAGCCACCGAGCTCCCGAATGAGACGAGTGCCAGTGCGATCACCGCCATCAATATCGGGATGAAGATAAGTGTGCGATGCAGACCATTTTTCAAGAATGCTTCAATCAGGAAGGTTCCCGCCAGGCCTGCCAGACCGAGGACGAGCAACATAAGCGACAGCATGGAAACACTGACGTGCGTGACCGTTTCAAGGAACGGGCGCAGGTAGGTAAATAGCATGAACTGGCCCATGAAAAAGACACTGACTGCCGCCATGCCTAGTGCGATAGGTGTGCTTTTCATCAACCTGAAAACATTTCCAGTGCCTGAACCGCTTTGCGACTTCATCGCAGGAAGGCTGAGCAAAAGCCAGATACTGGCGACTACCGCGACCGGGATGACGCACAAAAATGCACCGCGCCATCCTATCAAGGAGCCAAGAAAACTGCCCAGAGGTGCTGCAATCACTGTCGCCAGAGCGTTACCGCCATTGACGACTGCCATGGCGCGAGCGATTTGGTCATCAGGCACCAGGCGCATGGCGGTTGCTGCCGACAAAGACCAGAAGCCACCAATTGCTACGCCGATCAGCGCGCGGCCGACCATGAACACCCAGTAGTTCGGCGCGAACGCGACCACGGTTCCTGAAACGATCATCAGCACCGTCAGGGACAACAGCAGTGGCTTGCGGTTGACCCGCGCCGCCACCGAAGCGGTCAGGAGGCTGGCGAACAGCGCAAACAGGCCAGAGGCTGAAATGCCCTGGCCCGCTTGCCCTTCGGTGATATGCAGATCGGCGGCAATGGGTGTCAGCAGGCTGACGGGCATGAACTCCGATGCCACCAGAACGAAGGCGGCAAGCGACATGGCGAACACAGCTCCCCACGATTGTTCAGGTTTTTTCGGGGTTGAGAGAGTGCGTTGGATCATTGAATAAATCCTGTAATGCGTGAAGTGTCGCGGCCGAGAAAACGAGGCCGCGAGCGAGAACGGATGCCCGACCAGACTACTTCAGGTTGCTTTTGAAGAACGAGGTCAACTTGGCGAATGGGATGAGGTTGACCCGGTCGTAAAGATCTACATGCCCGGCATCCGGAATGATGAGCAGCTCTTTCGGTTCGGCCGCGCGTTTGTACGCATCCTCACTGAACTCGAGTGAATGTGCCTGGGCGCCAGCAATGAACAGCAGCGGGCGAGGGGAGATGGTCTCGATGTCGTTGAATGGATAGAAGTTCATGAATTTCACGTTGCTGGTCAGTGTCGGCATCGTGGTTGTCTTCGCCGATGCGCCGACAGGCGTGACCTCTCCTCGCGGAGTGCGGTAGAAGTCGAAGAATTCGTCCCCCACGGCATTACCGGTCAGTTTGAGTGGCGTGCCACCTGTGTAGCGGATTTCACCGTTCTGAAATTCTGCATAGCGCTGCTGGCTTGCTTCACGAATGATCTGCTGGCGTTGTTCAACCGTTACGCCGTGCTTGAGGCCGTTACGATTGGCAGCGCCCATGTCATACATGCTGACGGTGGCGATAGCCTTCATACGCGGATCAATCTTGGCCGCACTGATCACGAAACTGCCACTGCCACAGATGCCGATGACGCCGATACGCTCACGATCAACTATCGGTCGAGTGCCGAGAAAGTCCACGGCGGCACTGAAGTCTTCGGCGTAGATATCAGGCGAGACCGCTTGACGAGGCGTGCCCTCGCTTTCGCCCCAGAAGGACAAGTCCAGCGACAGCGTGACAAATCCCTGCTCGGCCATTTTGGTGGCGTATAGGTTTGCGCTTTGCTCCTTTACCGCGCCCATGGGGTGGCCAACGATGATGGCGGCGTTTTTCGTTTTCGGGTCGAGGTCTTTCGGGGTGAACAAGTTACCCGCGACTTTCATACCGTATTGATTGTTGAAGGTGACCTTTTCAACGGTCACTTTCTCGCTTCTGTAGAAGTTGTCCGCACCTTTTGACATGTCGGCTCCGGTTGAAGAAAAAGAGATAACAAGCAGCCCGAGGGCGAGAAAAACACCTTTCACTGGATCGTCCTTTTGGTTGGGTCGTTATTGGCTGGGGTCTTTCGCTTTGCCAGCCAATGTGGCGTTGTCGATCACGAAGCGATACTTGACGTCACCCTTGAGCATCCGTTCGTAAGAGTCGTTGATCTGATCGGCTCGAACCAGTTCGATGTCGGCGACGATGCCGTGCTCGGCGCAGAAATCCAGCATCTCCTGCGTTTCAGGGATGCCGCCGATCATCGAGCCAGCAATCGTGCGGCGTTTCACGATCAGGTTGAACACGTTCGGCGACGGATGCGGCGAGGCGGGCGCACCGACCAGCGTCAACGCACCATCGCGCTTGAGCAGAACGAGGAAAGCATCGAGATCGCGGGACGCTGCGACGGTGTTGAGGATGAAGTCGAAGCTCTTGGCATGCGCGGCCATTCCTCAGCGTTGCGCGATACCACAACTTCGTCAGCGCCCAACTCCTTCGCCGCTTCGCGTTTGGATTCGGACGTGGTGAACGCCACGACTACACCAACCAAATCGCCGACTTTGAAGTCCGCAACATGCGCGCCGACCGCCGATACACGACCCACAATTTCGTGCCCCGGTACGCAGGGGAATTGCGTGCCTGCCCACTCAGCGCGCACCTGGTGCAGGTCGGAATGGCAAATGCCGCAAAAGGCGATATCGATCTGAACATCATGGGCGGCGGGAGCACGGCGACTGATTTGCATAGGCTCAAGGGGTTTGTCGCCCGCCTGAGCACCATAGGCTTGTACAAGCATGAGAACGTCCTCGATGAGTTGTCAGATGAACATTCTCCCGCTCGGCCCAGACTGCATATAGTGCAATCCGCTGGATTACTTGCCTGATTCTATGAGTCTGCGATTTTTTGCAGGACGGTCCTGAGCGGGCGGGTTAGAGTTCAGCGAAGAGGTACACGATCATCATGACAACCCTTAACCCAATCATCGCTTCACTCACATCCCCCCTGGAAGCGCTCGCGAGGATCATTGGCTCGCGAGTCCCTACACCGGGTGACTTCGGCTCCTCAATTTCAGGCCTCGGCTTCTTTCGGCGCGAACATCCGTCGCCGCCCAGCGTGTGCATGGTGGAGCCGAGCATCATCCTTGTCGCCCAGGGCGAGAAGCAGTTGTGGGTCGGCGGTCAAGGCTATCTGTATGACACCTCGCGTTTTCTGGTCACCTCATTGGATTTGCCGGCCAACTCGGAGGTGCTGGCGGCGAGCCCGGAAAAACCGTGCCTGGGGCTGACGTTCAAGCTTGATCTGCGCATGCTGGCTGAGCTGGCACAGAGTGACCTGCCTCCCACCCGTGAACGATCTGTCGGGAAGGGGGTAGGTATCGGTTCAGTGACTTCAGTCATGCTCGCGTCATTCGAGCGCTTGTTGGCGCTGCTGGATGAACCAGAGGCTATTCCAGTTCTCGCCCCTTTGATCCAGCGCGAAATCCACTACCGTCTGTTGAAAAGTGATCAGGCGGGCAGGCTCCGACAAATCACCTCCGTCGATGGCCAAGGCTATCGAATCGCCAAAGCCATTGATTGGTTAAAGTTGAATTACGCCTCGGCGCTGCGCGTCGACGAGCTTGCAGCCCGGGTGCAGATGAGCACGCCGACCTTCCATCATCATTTCCGCCAGCTCACCGCGATGAGCCCGTTGCAGTACCAGAAATGGCTGCGGTTAAACGAGGCGCGACGGTTGATGCTCAACGAACATCAGGATGTCTCCAGCGCAGCCTTCAAGGTCGGCTACGAAAGCCCGTCGCAGTTCAGTCGCGAGTACAGTCGGCTGTTTGGCGTAGCGCCCAAGCGAGATATTTCTATGCTGCGAGGTTAGAGAGTGAGGACACTGATATCCGTGTCAGGACGTATAGGGGATGGCTTATGGCAAAGTTCCATCCAGACAAACAATTTAACATAATATACATTACACGTAACACGATGTTTCGAGACAGGCCGTATCCCGCCAATCCATTTGTAAGCTGCGAAGCTTTCCAGACGCCACCCGTTACATGTAGCTGCACACATTGTCCGGCGATGATATCGCTGCCCATCACAACCGTTTTTAATGCGCCGTCCGGAAAAATCAGGCTGTACTGAATCGCATCTCCCAAATGGTAGTAATGCACGATGTCCGATTGGTTCAGATGAAAATGACCTATCGGCGAATCCTTGGTCAGCAAGTAGTAAATGGATGTCATCAAGTAGCGCCGGCCCCCAGCGGTCTCGACCATCGCGTGGCGGTCGGTTTGAAAGGTTCTGCGGTAGAAACCGCCTTCCATGTGGGGTTCCAGATTCAGTGCTGCGATCACAGCTTCAGCGCTAGGAATGTTTTTATCAAAGGTGCTGGTAGTCATGTTGATTGAGCCCTCCAGTCTTTAAAGTTACGTGCAACGCATGCGCATACTCTATTGTTATTATGCGCACAATTAATAATAACTATGCTAAAGAGCTATTTAGTAGAGCTAACCATCAGTGCTTTAACGCACGAGTACTCACTACCCTCGCCCACTATTGTTATTCACGCTGCACTTGTGTTTGCGACACGAGCAGTGCGAATAAACAAGGCGCGCACTTTCTCCCAGAAATTCCCCCCCAATACAAAAAAGCTACCGATCAGCATCAGGTCACCCAGCGCTTGAACTTGCCAGAGGTTGGGTCTGAGCCCCGGCCAAATGCTGTCGATGTAGGGTTCGAGAAAAGAGGAAATCAGCGGCACAAAGAACATCACGATGCCAACTCTATGACGCAATGGACCCACTTCGACATCCGTGCTGGGTGCAAGTGAAGACACATAACCGAACAGGCTGCGCTTTAACTGTTGGAATCCTGACTTGCCCATGATGGCAATGGCGAGAATCAGCAGGATTTTGTTGCTGATGAACAGTACGCCTGTCAGTGCAGCGATCTTTGAACCCGGCACATTGGCTGCCGCTGCGAGCGGCACCAACAGCCAGGAACCGAGCATCAAGCAAATAATGATTATTCCCAACTTAAAGCGCCAACCGGCTGAATGAGGCTCAACAACACCCGGGGTGTTATTCATAATCGTCGTACCCTTCTAACGGATCACAGTAGATTTGATGGCGCTTAAAAAGCGTAGCAGCCATGTGCCCACTTGGACGGCTATGCTCCAGTGATCTTTGTTGTTCGGGAAATGCGTAATGCATCCAGGTACAACCCTGCTGAATCGGTCAGGCCGGCTCGTGTTGCTTGGCGTACTCGGCCTCAGTGGCTGCGTGCGACTTGGGCCGGACTTCCAGCCGCCCGGCGAAGAATGGGTCAAACACTGGAGCACCCCTGCCCTTGAGCAATCCAGCCAGCGCGGACTGAACCCGGACCTGCGTCAATGGTGGCAAATCTTCGCCGATCCGGTCCTCAATCATTTGATTGCCGAGTCGGATGCACGCAACTCCAGCCTCAAAATCGCCGGCCTGCGCGTCATGGAAGCCCGCGCCCAACTCGGCATTGCTCAAAGTGGTCTTTACCCGCAACTGCAGCAAGCCAGTGTCGACAGTCTTTACTTTCACCGCAGGCAATCCGGCGGGACTAACCCGCAAGACAGCCATTTCTGGCAACACAGCGCGGGGTTCGATGTGGGTTGGGAGTTGGACTTCTGGGGCCGTTTCAGTCGCGCCATAGAGTCATCGGATGCCAGCTACTTCGCCGCCCAGGCCAACTATGAAGACGTACTCGTACTGCTGCGCGCGCAAGTGGCCGATACCTATTTCTCGCTGCGCACCACCGAAGCTCGTTTGCGTGTCGCCCGGGAAAACGCCAAACAGCAAAAGCGCAACTTCGAGATCACCGAAAAGCTCTTCAACAGTGGCCAAACTGCCGAGCTCGACCTGCAACAAGCCAGGACCCAATACCTGGGCACGTTGAGCACCATCCCGAACTTCGAAGATCAGCTCCAGCGCACCCGCAATGCGTTGGCGGTGTTGATTGGTCAGCCGCCTGGCGCGCTGCCGCAACTGCTCGAGAACGAGGGATTGATCCCGCTGGTCGACCGTGCCGTGTTGCAAGATGTACCGGCCAACTTGCTGCTGCGTCGGCCCGACGTGCGCGCCGCCGAGCTTAATGTCGCCGCCCAGTCAGCGCTGATCGGTGTGGCCGAGAGCGATTTCTATCCGTCACTGACCTTGCTGGGCAGCATCGTCTGGTCCACCGACACGCTCAGTGGCACACCCCGAAATCTGGATTTGATCGGCGGCCCCAGTCTGCGCTGGAATCTGTTCGATCACGGCCAGATCAGCAACAACGTGCGCGTGCAGGATGCGCGGTTGCAGCAGCTGATCGAGGCCTACCGCGACAAGGTTCGCCAGTCGGCACGCGAGGCAGACGATGCGGCCTATGGCCTGATCAAATCCCTGGAGCGCGAAGGCATCCTGCGTGAGGCCGAAGTGGCAGCCAAACGCTCGCTGGTGCTGGCCAGCGCGCAGTATCGCGAAGGTTATTCGGACTTCCAGCGTGTGCTGGATGCGCAGCGAGCCTTGCTCGAACAACAGGACAATTATCTGGTCGCACGCAGCAATGCCGTGAGTAATGTCATTGCCCTGTACAAAGCCATGGGCGGTGGCTGGTACAGCGCCCAGCCGAAAGTTGATCCGACCACCCGCCAACAGATGGAAAAACGCACCGACTGGGGCGATCTGCTGGAAGAACCCGCCACTGCACAGCCTGCCATTCCAATGTCTTACAAGGTACAAGACCAATGAGTGAAGCCGCCCAGCCCACGTCCGAGACACCTGTCACCCAGACGCCAGAACCGGCCGCCGACCCGGCGAAAAAAGGCATCAAGTGGGTGCTGCTACTGATCCTCCTGAGTCTGACGTGGTACCTGTTGGCGGACCGTTTCACACCCTATACACAACAGGCCCGGGTGGGTGCCTTTGTGATTCCGGTCGCCTCGGAAGTGGCGGGCCGCGTGACCCGGGTGAACGTGCGCAACAACCAGGACGTCAAGGCCGGCGAAATCCTTTTCGAGGTGGACCCGCAGCCGTATCAGATTGCCGTCGACCGTGCGCACGCCGACCTTGAATCGACCCGCCGACAGATCGGTGCCAGCACCGCCGGTATTGCCTCGGCGCAAGCCAACTTGCGGGCCTCCCAGGCTAATGAGCTCAAGGCGCGCCAGGACAATCAGCGTCTTGAGGGTTTGTATCGCGAAGACCCCGGCACCATTTCCGTGCGCCTGCTCGAAGTGTCTCGCGCCAACCGCGAACAGGCGGTCAGCCAAGTGGCGGCTGCCCGCGCCGAAGTGCAGCGCGCGCGTGAGCAGGAAGGTGGCAGCGAGGAAGACAATGCCTTGCTGCGCAGTGCCGCCACGGCGTTGTCCAAAACCGAACTGGATCTGTCCAACACGCAGATTCGCGCTCGCTCGGCGGGACTGATTACGGATCTGCGTACTGACGCAGGGCAATTCGCTGCTGCCGGTAGCCCGGTCATGACCCTGATCGCCATTCATGATGTGTGGATCAGTGCGGACATGACCGAGAACAACCTCGGTCTGGTGAAGCTCGACACGCCGGTTTCGATTGTTTTGGATGCTCTGCCGGGCGAAGTCTTCGAGGGGCGCGTGCGCAGCGTCGGTTACGGAGTCAGCGTGGGGCAGACTCCCGCGCCTGGCACCTTGCCCAGCGTGCAGAACAGCCGCGACTGGTTACGTCCGGCACAGCGATTTCCGGTCATTATCGAGTTTTCGCCAGACTCATTGAACACGTTGCGTGACAGTCGGGGGATCCGTGCCGGTGGGCAGGCCGAAGTCATGGCCTTCCCCACCGAGGGCAATCCGCTGAACCCACTCGGCCGCGTGTTTGTGGGGTTCATGAGCTGGCTGAGCTATGCCTATTAAGGGTATGTCTACTCGGCGCACGCCGCGGGATCAACGCGCACTGCGCCTGGCCACCGGCACGGCGTTGTGCCTCACCGCCAGTTTCGGCCTGGGCTTGCCGATTCCCTTTATGGCGCCGGTGCTTTGCCTGCTGTTGCTGGCCTCGGTCAATCGCCCGCTGCCGTTCAAGGCCGGACTGGTTCTCGCACTGGCCGCCATGTTGACCACCGGCATCGGCCTGCTATTGATCCCGGTCCTGCGTTATTACCCCATCAGCGGCGTGCTATTGATCAGCGTCGGTCTGTTCCTGGCCTTCCGCTTTGGCCTGCGCGGCGGCAACACCTTGATCATGACCTTCCTGGTGATTGGCCTGACCATGATCTCCTCGGCCGGTATCGCCGAATTCGATCTGGCGGCGATGGTCATCGGCGCACTGGTCAAGGGTTTGCTGCTCGCCGTTGTCGTCGTGGCGGTCAGTCATGGGTTATTCCCGGATCCACCCAATGCCCCTTCGCCGCCGGCTGCCCCACCCCTGCCGCCAGAAGAAGTCAGTCGGGTGGCGCTGCGTGCAACCCTGATCGTGCTGCCGACCTTCCTGCTGGCGCTGATCGACCCGGCCGGTTATCTGCCGATCATCCTGAAGGCCGTCGGCCTGGGTCAGCAAAGCTCCACGACAAGTGCCCGCAACGCCGGTCGAGAGCTGCTCGGCTCAACCTTGCTCGCAGGCCTGTTGGCGATCCTCTTCTGGAGTGCCCTTAGTCTATTTGTGCATCTGTGGATGTTCTTTCTGTGGATGCTGCTGTTCGGCCTGGTGCTGGCGCGCAAGCTGTATGCCCTGAGCCCGACGCGGTTTACCCCGGGGTTTTGGCTCAATACCCTGATCACGCTGATCATACTGTTGGGTCAGTCGGTACAAGACAGCGCAGCAGGCAAGGACGTTTACACAGCGTTCGCCATCCGCATGGGCTTGTTCATCCTCGTGACGCTGTATGCCTGCCTGATGGTTCATCTGCTCGATCAACGGCAGGAAAATGCTCAAGGGTTAACCTGATACCCCTTCCCCTGCAGGCAACTGGCATAGGCCGTTGAACTGGTCGCAGCACTGGTTTTATCTTGCGCCCGGCGTTCCTGACGCTGACGCGAGCCTCCGACGACCGCGCCTGCCACGGCGGCTTCCTTGGCGCGATTCTGGCGATAGTCCTGCTTCACGTCATCATCGACGCGATCATAAAACTCGTCATGCTGACGTCCCCGCACCTGCGCCCCCGCAGCCCCTGCGGCAGTGCCCACGGCGGCCCCCTTCAGTCTTCCACCGGAAGGAGGCGGTGCAGTCGAGGCGCTCTGACTGGCCGCGATGTTGTGGCAATCGGTCATGTCCCCCTGGGTTTGTTGCGAACTCTGCCCTTTCATCGGCACGACCGTTTCGGCCCATCCCTGAGTCCAGGAAACCGACAGTGCGATACACAGGCTAATGGATGACAACCTTTTCATGATGACCTCCGACAGGGCCCGGCACTCTGCAAGCACACTGGGTCGGTAGACAGACCGCTCAATACGTCACACCTCGTGATCCTGAGCGTGGCTCAGCATAAAAGATTGTAGATCACCCCTTCTCACCCGCCCCCCTTCCCTATTCGTGGTCAGCGTGCGGAACTATTTTTCGCGTCTGCACACGCCATGACCTAACCTGAATGGCTAAAGCTGCTGGTGGCATGCCTATGCGTCCTGCATTGAAATTACTCATATTCGTTGTGTTTGCGCTGATGGGGGCGAACATCGGCGAGCTGTCGGCGGACGAACTATCAAACACATCAAGCAACGGCGAGGCCAGCGCTACCGCTACCGTGTCAAAAAGCGATCTGGAAGCACTGCAATTAAGGCTGGACAACCTTAAACAGCAAGTGTCACTGACCAGTAACTACACCCAGTTGATAGGCTTTCAGGACAACGTTCAGTTGCTCTTCAGTGATGTGGACAAGTTGGCGGCCGTGTTACTTCCCGAGCAGGCGCAATTGCAAGCACAACTCAGTGTGCTCGGGACGGCATCCGCCACCAGCCTTGCCATGGAAAAGTCCGATCTGGTGAAGCAGAGGTCCTATCTCACTGCACAAAAAGACAAGGTGGATAACGATCTCAACATACTGCTGGCCATCAAAGAAGGCGCGACTAACCTCATCACCCAGATTGCCGCCATTCGGCGTACCCAACTGGAAACCGAACTGGCCCAGCGCACCGCCAGCTTCCTCAACCCCCGGTTCTGGTTACCGCTGTTTTCTCCACTGGAGGAGGATAAAAACCGTCTGACGTTTTTGATTGACCAGTCCAACAGTGTCATCCAGTCCGTCTGGCAACCCGGCCGGCGTACCGCGACCGTCACGTTGTTATTGCTGGCCCTGGCCTTCTGGACGCTGGGGCGAAGACTGGCTGAGCGTGGTTTGACATGGATCTGCATCCATCGAGTACCGGAAGGTCGTCTGCGCAGAAGTTCATTGGCGATAGCGACGGTACTTGCCACGATGTTGAGCGCAGGTTGCGCAATACAGCTCATCTCCGCGGCGGCTACCCGGCTTCAACCATTGCCTCAGCCACTGCAAGGTTACTTCGACGATGTCGAGAAAGTCGCTTACGCCTGCGCCCTGATTATCGGTCTGAGTCGGGCCCTGCTGTCTAAACGCAATCCCTCATGGCGGTTACCTGGCATCGCCGATGAAGTAGCACTTGCAATAAGCCCTTTTCCGGCACTGCTGGCCGGTTCAATGTTGATACTCATCTCACTGGTACAAGTCACCAATGCGACGGGTATGAGTTCGCAGGTGGTTCTCTTCAGCCGGGGCGTTGTGTCATTAGTCGTCATCTTGATAATGGGAGCGTTGTTGCTACGCGTCAGTAAAACCCGCCGAGCGATGGTCATTGCCGGGGAACACCCTGAGTCAGGTACTACGCTGGCGGGGCTGATTTATACCGGCGTCAGTATCGCCATGTTGATCTCGATTTTCGGCCTGCTGGTCGGTTACATCTCCTTGGCCCGGTTCATCACTTACGAAATTGTCTGGCTCTATATCGTTCTTGCCAGCTTCTATTTGCTGACGCAGTTGTTCAGGGACCTGTGTGATTACCTGTTTTCGCCTAAGCACTCCAGCGGCAAGGCGATCAAACAGCTGCTGGGTATCGGCGATGTACGACTTGAACAAATCGAGGTTGTTGTGTCGGGTGTTGGCAGAGCGGCCTTACTGTTGATTGCCGCGATTACAACGTTTGTGGGGGGGGTTGGAGCGACCTTTGGACAGCTGACTGACAGGGTTTCAGCGATCCTCGGCGGCGATGGCCTGCGCAAGCTGAACATCATTCCGGGCAATCTGTTGAATGCGATCCTCGCGCTGTTGATCGGTATTTACCTGATTCGATCGCTACGCAGATGGCTGGATAACGAGTTCCTGCCGAAAACCGATATGGACCCCGGCATGGGGGCGTCGCTGAGCACCCTGTTCAGTAATATCGGGTACGCGCTGGTCATTCTGCTGGCGTTGTCTTCATTGGGCGTCAAATGGACGAATCTCGCCTGGATCGTCAGTGCGTTGTCGGTGGGGATCGGCTTCGGCTTGCAGGAGATCGTCAAGAACTTCGTATCCGGGTTAATCCTGCTCACCGAGCGTCCGGTCAAGGTCGGCGACCTGATCAGCATCAGCGGGGTCGAAGGCGATATCCGGCGGATCAATGTCAGGGCCACCGAGATACAGCTCAGTGATCGTTCGATCGTGATCGTGCCCAACTCCCAACTTATTTCCCAGAACCTGCGCAATGTGACCATGGGCGGTAATGCCCAAGGGGTGGCCACACTCGAGCTGGTGTTCCCTCTGGACATCGACCCCGAACAAGTCAAAACCCTGCTGTACACCACCTATTGCGAACATGAAACCATCCTCGACAAACCCTCCCCCGTTGTTCGATTCAGCAATCTGAGCCCTGAAGGCATCACATTGACCATCACCGGCTATGTGAGCAGCCCAAGGATTGTCAGCACGACCAAGAGCGACTTGCTCTTTGAGATCCTGAAGCGATTGAGTGCGGCCGGTATCGAATTGGCCAAGCCGGTCCCTCCCGCGTAAATGGTGTCGCCGGTCGACAAACTGCGCAACGAACTGGCACATCGTCCTGGCGTTCGCCGGCCTCGCCGCCTCGACCCTGATGCCCTTCTGAGTACGTGCTATTTGCTCCCGCCGACCATCCGGTATTGACCAGTTCCAACATCGCGGTGCTCGCGTTGATCGAAGGCTTGGTGGCGGGCGTCATGGCGCGCAACAAGGAAGCCGTCAAGCTGGCGACCGAACTGACCGAAAGCGTGATGGCTTACCTGCACATGCCTGGCAACAGCAAATCGGCGAAAGCCACAAAGCCGCGTTGACGTGTCCCGCGCTTATCCGCGAACTGTTGCGCCACAGGGTTTGCGGGCAAGCGTCTGACTGGGAAGTTCGTTGAACAACGCCCGATAGCTGCTCGAAAATCGCCCCAAATGCCAGAACGACCAATGCATCGCCACTTCGGCAACGGTGGTGTCCATCGCTCTGCGGCTGAGCAATTCGCGACGTGCGCTGTTGAGTCGGCGCAAGCGCAGCCAATGGGTCGGGGTCATCCCGGTATAGGCTTTGAACGCATGTTGCAACTGCCGCAGTGACACTCCGGCGACCTGCGAAAGCTCCAGCAGATTCAGGGTGTCTTCCGGGGCATCAGCCGCCCACTCACCGATGCGCTTCATCACCAATCGCTCTTCGGCGCGGCGCTGTAAACCTCCGCGATCAAGGCAAACACACGCGTTGTCGAGGATGTACAGGCAGTCTTCCAGCAACTGCTGGGTCAACGCCTCTTTACTCGGCGGATCAAGCGTCTGCGCCAATCGGGTCAACGTCCCGCTGAGCCAGCGACTGAACAATGCGTTCTGTCCCGAGTTCAGTGGCGCCATGAACAGGCCTTCGAGCCTGGCCACGTTCAAACCGTGACGCTGCACGAACTCCGGGCCGAACACCACGGCGATTTCCTGGTAGTTCTCCGGGGTGATCCAGATGTTGCGGCTTTCACCATTCAACACGTACAGCGCGTTGTCGCTTCGATCGAAACAGAACGCCAGCGCACCTTCGGGCGCGCTGAAATTCTGCTCGACCCGGGTGTTCATCTGTTCCTCGTAAATTTCCACGCCGTGCAGGTCCAGGTAGCGCACGCGCCCGGCGAAATGCCCCGGTGACATCTGCTGGTAATGCTGCACCCAACCCGGTGTGGCGCGGATTTGCTCGGCCACATCGGCGGTGTTGAACGCTTGGACTTGCAGGGGGCTGCACGTTGTCATGGGTGACCTTACGCACTCGTTTGGTGCGTTTTGGTGCTGCTGAAAGTGGATAGATGGAACGTCAAGGCTCGCCCAAGATAGTCGTCAACGCGCCACAGGGGAAGTGTGTGGTGGATGAAACCAGCCTCCCCGGCGTTAATAAAACCAATAACGAGGTCTTTATGAATGTCCCTTTCGATCAGCTGCTCACGTGGCTGAAAGATCACAAGATTACCGAAGTCGAGTGTGTGGTCAGCGACTTGACCGGCATCGCACGCGGCAAAATTGCACCCACCAACAAATTCCTGCATGAGCGAGGCATGCGCCTGCCGGAAAGTGTGCTTTTGCAAACGGTAACCGGGGACTTTGTCGACGACGACATCTACTACGACCTGCTCGACCCGGCCGACATCGACATGGTGTGCAAGCCCGTCTCCGACGCGGTGTACGTGATTCCATGGGCCATCGAGCCCACCGCTATTGTGATTCACGACACCTTCGACAAGTTCGGCAACCCGATCGAGCTGTCACCGCGCAACGTGTTGAAAAAGGTCCTGCAGCTGTACACCGACAAAGGCTGGCGGCCGATTGTCGCCCCGGAAATGGAGTTCTACCTGACCCAGCGCTGCGAAGACCCGGACTTGCCGCTCAAGGCACCGCTGGGTCGTTCGGGCCGTGCGGAAAGTGGTCGTCAGTCGTTTTCCATCGACGCTGCCAACGAATTCGATCCGCTGTTTGAAGACGTTTACGACTGGTGTGAACTTCAGGGCCTGGACCTCGATACCCTGATCCACGAAGACGGCCCGGCGCAGATGGAAATCAACTTCCGTCATGGTGACGCACTGGACCTGGCCGACCAGATCACCGTGTTCAAGCGCACCCTGCGCGAAGCGGCGCTCAAGCACAACGTCACCGCGACCTTCATGGCCAAACCGATTGGCGATGAACCCGGCAGCGCCATGCATATCCACCAGAGCGTGGTGGACATCGCCACCGGCCTGCCGATCTTTGCAAATGCCGACGGGCAGATGAGCGAGCTGTTCCTGCACCACATCGGCGGCCTGCAAAAGTACATCCCCAAAGTGCTGCCGATGTTTGCGCCCAACGTCAATTCGTTCCGCCGCTTCCTGCCGGACACTTCGGCGCCGGTGAACGTCGAATGGGGTGAAGAAAACCGCACCGTGGGTCTGCGTGTGCCGACCTCCACGCCGGATGCAATGCGCGTGGAAAACCGTTTGCCGGGAGCCGATGCCAACCCTTATCTGGCGATCGCAGCAAGCCTGTTGTGCGGGTATCTGGGGATGGTCGAGCGCATCGAACCGAGCGCTGCGGTGCAAGGTCGTGCGTATGAGCGCCGCAATCTGCGCCTGCCGATCACCATCGAAGACGCCCTGACGCAGATGGAAGAATGCGAAACCGTCGGGCGTTATCTGGGCAGCAAATTCGTCCGCGGATATGTCGCGGTCAAGCGCGCCGAACACGAGAACTTCAAGCGCGTGATCAGCTCCTGGGAGCGTGAGTTCCTGCTGCTCAGCGTTTAGAAACCTCGCGCCCCCATGGCATCACACATCCCCTGTGGGAGCGGGCTTGCCCGCGATGGCGGCCTGTCAGTCAACCGAGATGTTGAATGTGCCGGCCTCTTCGCGGGCAAGCCCGCTCCCACAGGGATAGAGAACACCAAACAATCACCTGAAAAATCCAATAACTCAAAGAGGTGTCGATATGCGTCTATTGAAATCCGTGGTTCCGGTCGCTCTGGCGTTATTGATCAGCGCCGTTGCGCAGGCTCAGCCAACGGTCAGCGTCTACAACTGGACCGATTACATCGGTGAGACCACCCTCGCCGACTTCCAGGCGAAAAGCGGAATCAAGGTGATCTACGACGTGTTCGATTCCAACGAAACCCTGGAGGGCAAATTGCTCGCTGGCCGCACCGGGTATGACGTGGTGGTACCGTCCAACCACTTCCTCGCTCGCCAGGTGAAAGCCGGCGCGTTCCTGAAGCTCGATCGTTCGCAGCTGCCCAACTTCAAGAACCTCGACCCGAAACTGTTGGCGCTGCTGGAGAAAAACGATCCGGGCAACGAACACTCGGTCCCGTACCTGTGGGGCACCAACGGCATTGGCTACAACGTCGACAAGGTCAAGCAAGTGCTGGGCATTGATCGAATCGATTCCTGGGCCGTGTTTTTCGAACCGGAGAACCTGAAAAAACTCAGTCAGTGCGGCGTGTCGATGATGGATTCGGCGGATGAAGTGTTCCCGGCGATCCTCAATTACATGGGCATGGACCCGCGCAGCGAAAATCCTGAGGATTACAAAAAGGCTGAAGCCAAGCTGTTGACCATCCGCCCATACATCACCTACTTCCACTCCTCGAAGTACGTTTCAGATTTGGCCAACGGTGACATCTGCGTGGCGTTCGGTTACTCGGGTGACGTGTTCCAGGCCGCGAACCGGGCCAAGGAAGCCAAGAACGGCGTGAACATCGCCTACGCAATCCCCAAGGAAGGCAGTAACTTGTGGTTCGACCTGCTGGCGGTTCCCGCAGACGCCAGCAACCAGAAAGAGGCGCATGCTTTCATCAATTACCTGCTCGATCCGCAAGTGATTGCCAAGGTCAGTGCGTCAGTCGGTTACGCCAACCCGAACCCGGCGTCCAAGCAAGACATGGACCCTGAACTGGTCAACAATCCTGAGGTTTATCCGCCTCAGGCAGTCCTCGACAAGCTCTACATTTCGACCACCCCGCCCCAGGCAATCATGCGTTTGATGACCCGTTCCTGGAGCAAAGTGAAGTCCAACCAATGAACCCGTACAGCAACGAACATGCTCGCTCCTATTACGCGGCGTCAGCCAATGGAATGGCGCCCTACCCCACGTTGACCGCGGATCTTGAGGCCGATGTCTGTGTGATCGGCGGCGGCTTTACCGGCGTTAACACGGCGATCGAACTGGCTCAGCGCGGCCTCTCGGTGATTCTGCTGGAGGGACGACGGATCGGCTGGGGTGCCAGCGGGCGCAACGGGGGTCAGTTGATCCGCGGTATCGGCCATGACGTCAGCGGTTTTGCCCGGCATGTCGGTGAAGAAGGCGTGCGCTACCTTGAACGTGCGGGCGTCGATTCGGTAGCGCTCGTGGGCAACCGCATTCGTGAACACGGGATTGATTGCGACCTGCGCTGGGGGTTCTGTGAACTGGCCAATACTAAAGCGCAGTTCGCGGCGTTCAAGTCTGAGCAGCAAGGCCTTGCCGAATCGGGTTACGCCCACGAAATCCGACTCGTCGGGCCGGAGCAGATCCGTCAGCAGGTGGTGAACTCAGGCGTGTATGCCGGTGGTCTCGTCGACATGGGCTCGGGTCACTTGCACCCGCTCAATCTGGTCCTTGGCGAAGCGCTATTGGCACAATCCTTAGGGGTACAGATCTTCGAGCAAAGCCCGGTGCTGGAGTTGATCCATGGCAGCACCGCGCAGGTTCGCTGTGCCAGCGGTACGGTGCGCGCCGGCAGTCTGGTGCTGGCGTGCAACGCTCACCTGGAAGAGCTCGAACCGAAACTGAGCGGCAAGGTCCTCCCGGCAGGCAGCTACATCATCGCCACCGAGCCATTGACGCCCGACGTTGCAGCGCAATTGATCCCGCATAACCTGGCGCTCTGCGACCAGAAAGTCGGCCTGGATTACTACCGGCTCTCGGCGGACCGACGCTTGCTGTTCGGCGGGGCCTGCCATTATTCCGGGCGTGATCCGGCGGACATCGAAGCTTACATGCGCCCGCACATGCTCAAGGTCTTCCCGCAACTGGCCAACGTGCGCATCGACTATCAATGGGGCGGCAAGATTGGCATTTCCGCCAATCGCTTCCCACAGGTCGGGCGCTTGAGTCAGCATCCGAACGTGTTTTACGCTCAGGGTTACTCCGGTCATGGCCTGAACGTGACCCACTGGTGCGCAAAGCTGTTGGGTGAAGCGATCCACGTCGGACACAGTCAGGGCTTTGACGTGTTCAGCGCGGTGCCACACATGACCTTTCCCGGTGGGCCCATGCTGCGCTCTCCACTGCTGGCGCTTGGCATGTTCTGGTATCGCCTGCGCGAACTGCTGGGGTGACAACCCCCTCCCTCGATGATCAGTCGAGAACTATCGCTCCTGACGGAGCGATAGTCGAGATACAAGGAGCTGCCGAAGGCTGCGATCTTTTGATTTGGATCTTGAAGATCTAAAGATCGCAGCCTTCGGCAGCTCCTGCAGGGGAGAAATCGCCCATCCGCATCCCATTGAACAGCCTTTAGATTTGCTCAATCGCGAGGCGCTTCTATATTGAGGGAGTGCTCTGACTTCCCTGCGTCCTGGCGAGTGCAGCCTATGGCTACGACTGACCCACTGATCATCTGCGAGCACTGCGACTGCGTGTATGAAAAAGTCACGCTCGCCAAACATCAGAAAACCCTGTGTACGCGCTGCGGCGGCGTGCTTCAGCGCTATAACGGCCTGACGGTGGAGCAACGTCTGGCGTTGACCTTCACTGCGTTGATGCTGTGGATTTTCGCCAACTTCTATCCCGTCATGAGCATCAGCCTCAAAGGCCTTAAAAACAGCGCAACACTCTGGGATTCGGTGCTGGCCCTGAGTCTGGGGCCGATCACTTTTATCGCCATGGTGGCGGCGATCTCGATGATCATCGCGCCGATTTTCCAGCTGTTGCTGCTTATCTGGGTCCTGAGCTTCGCCCTCGCCCACCAGCGCTCGCCCGGCTTCAAGTTCTGCATGCGCTGGCTGGAAACCCTCAGGCCCTGGAGCATGCTGGAGGTCTGTCTGCTGGGGGCGATGGTCGCGGTCATCAAACTCGCCGGATTGCTGGATGTACTGCCCGGCATCGGCCTGTTTGCCCTGGCCATTCTCAGTCTGATGATGATCCGCATTGCCGGGCGCGACATCCGTGATCTATGGGACATCTTATGAACAGGCCCCCGGTGGCGAGTGAACTCAACCTGTGCCTGTGTCATAGCTGCGGCCTGGCCTGTGACATGACCGATGAACCTCACGAATGCACACGGTGCGGCGCGCCGCTGCATCGGCGCAAAACCAACTCACTGGCCCGGACCTGGGCCTACATGTTCACTGCCCTGGCGTTTTACGTCCCGGCTAATCTGCTGCCAGTGATGAACACCAAGATGGTCGGCAACGGCGCCGATAGCACGATCATGAGCGGTGTGCTGGAGTTCTGGCAGCACGGTGCCTGGGACATTGCCCTGATTATTTTCATCGCCAGCATCGCGGTGCCGGGCATCAAATTCGTCGCCCTGACGCTGTTACTGGTGACCGTTCAGCGCGATAGCCAATGGGCGAGTAGGCAGCGGTCAACGCTGTACCGTTTCGTCGAGCTCATCGGTTACTGGTCGATGCTCGATGTGATCGTGGTCGCCCTGGTGGCCTCTCTGGTGAAGTTTCAAGCCCTGGCCGATATCGAACCGCGCCCGGGCATTCTGTTCTTTGGCCTGGTGGTGGTCTTCACCATGCTGGCGGCAATGAGTTTCGACCCACGCCTGATCTGGGATAAAGAAGAGCGGGATAACCCAAACGAGGAGGTCATGGATGAAGTCGCAAGCCACTGACGGGCCGCAAGCCCCTGGGCAGGCCCCTGTCAAAACCCGTCGTTTCAGCGTTTCGCTGGTATGGATCGTACCGATCATCGCGGTGCTGGTGGGGATTTCCCTGGTTGTACACACCATGTTGCAGGAAGGTCCGACGATTACCGTCACGTTCAAGACCGGTAGCGGCCTGACCGCCAACAAGACCGAGGTCAAATACCGCAACGTGGTGATCGGGCATGTCTCGGACGTGGAGCTGAGCAACGATCAGAAGAGCGTCAACGCCACCATCAAACTGTCCAAGCAGGCGGAAAGTTTCACCCGCGAAGACTCGCAATTCTGGGTCGTGCGTCCGCGCATTGGCGCTGGCGGGGTGTCGGGTATCGATACCCTGTTGTCCGGAGACTACATTGGCGCCGACATCGGCCAGGCCAACGCCCGCGCCAAAAACTTTACCGGCCTGGAAAACCCGCCGCCGATCACCTATGGCGAGCCGGGCAAGCGCTTCACCCTGCACACCGAAGACCTCGGTTCGCTGGACATCGGCTCTCCGGTTTACTACCGCAAGATTCCGGTGGGTCAAGTGGTGGCCTATGCCCTGGACGCCGACGGTAAAGGGGTCAACATCGAAGTGTTCATCCACGCGCCCAATGATGCCTACGTTACTGAAAACACCCGATTCTGGAACGCCAGCGGGATCGACCTGAACGTCGGCGCCAACGGCTTTTCGGTGAAAACCGAGTCGCTGTCATCGATACTGGTGGGCGGCATCGCCTTCCGCGCTCCGGAATACAGCCCCAATGATCAACCGGCCACCGAGGACAAAGCCTTCGATCTGTTCGAAGACCAGCTAACCGCCCTCGCCCCGCCCAGCGGCAAGGGGCAATTCTTGAGTTTGCGTTTCGATCAGGCCTTGCGCGGGCTCAAGGTCGGTGCACCGGTGGAATTCCTTGGCATCGAGTTCGGCAGAGTGGTGGCGGTCAATCTGGATTTCGACGCGAAAAAACGCAGTTTTCCGGTCAATGTCGGCATCGTGATCTACCCGCAACGACTCGGCCAGGCCCACATCAAAATGCTCGAGGTCTTGAAGCATGACCCCAACGACGAAGCCGCTGGTGTACGGCTGATCGGCAGCTTCATCGACAACGGTCTGCGGGCCCAGGCCCGGAGCGGCAATCTATTGACCGGTCAGCTCTATATTTCGCTCGACTTCTACCCTAAAGCGGAGAAAGTCGTGTTCGATCCGACCGCCCGTCCAGTCTCTATCCCAACCGTTCCTGGCAGCCTCGAACAATTGCAGGAAAAACTGGAGGGCATGGTCAACAAGATCAACCAGCTGCCGATCGAGCGCATTGCCGGCAACCTCGACAGCAACCTCGTCGAACTGCGCAAAGGCCTCGCACAGTTCAACGCCAAGACCCTGCCCGGCGTGCAGACCACCCTGGCGGACGTCAGCAAGACGCTTCAATCGGCCAGTTCGACCTTGGCCGAAGACTCGCCGCAACGCGAACAATTAGGTCAGACCCTCGACGAACTCGGGCGCATGTCGCGCTCCTTGCGTGAACTCTCGGATTACCTGGGACGGCATCCGGAATCGCTGATACGCGGTCGTCCCGACAATGCTGCGCCGATGGACCTGCAGGGGCCGCCGCGCAAATGACCTCAGGAGCATCACTCATGGTTTATCCGCTGAAGATCAGCTTGGTCACTGCATTGTTGCTACTCGCCGCTTGCCGCAGTGATCCGATTCAATTCCATACCCTGACCCCGGCCCAACCGAGCGGTAATTCAAGAACCAGCGCTGCGGATATCCAGATCGAGGGGCTCAGCGTCCCTCCCCAGGTCGACCGCCCGCAGATCGTCATTCGTCAGGGTAACAGCGGCCTGGCGATCCTCGAAACCGAGTGGTGGGGCGCGAGCCTGTCGGATGAATTGCGCAGCGCCCTGGTCGATCAACTGGTCAACAGCAATCCCCAGCGCAAGGTTTCGGTGCGCCTGGACGTGCAACGGTTTGACTCGATCCCCGGCCAATACGGGTTGATCGACGTCAAATGGCGCCTGCGCCATTTCGGCGAAAGCGATAACGCGCTGGTCACTTGCCGCAGCACGTTGCAGACACCGTCAGGGCCTTCCATCGACGACCTGGTGATCGCCCAACAGAACAACATCAAACGCCTTTCCGCGTTGATCAATCAGGCCGCTTCCGGTACATCAAGGGGTTGTCCAGCGGCTCAATAAGAACCGATCTCCCGCCAGTCAAGTCAACCGTGAAACAACATCCGCTTGGCTGGCGGCTGGTAAGGTCCACTCGCCAATTCTGATGGGTGCAAATACGCTGGACCAACGAAAGGCCCAGTCCCAGTCCTTCGCCACGTTGCTCATCACCGCGCACGAACGGTTGAAACATCGCATGACGCTTTTCTTCCGGAATGCCAATGCCACTGTCTTCGACACTGAAACCGTGTTCGCGCAGCGTCAACCGAATGAAACCCTGATCGGTGTAGTGCCAGGCATTACGCAACAAATTGCCCATCACCGATTGCAGGAATGTCAGGTTATGGCGATCCGTTGAAACGTGTTCGACGACGTAAATAAACTCAATGTCCTTTTCCCTGATCAGCGGCCTCCAGACATCCACCAGCGCGTCGGCGGCGTCCTTGATGGTGGCATTCTCGCCTGAACCGGAATCCTCCCGCGCGCGCGCCAGCATCAAAAACGTCTCGACCAATTGGCGCATTTCATGACTGGCACGGGCGATTCGCTGAACCTGCGCCGTGGTGCGGTGGTCCAGCGACGGATTGCCGAGTAGCAGTTCACAGGAGCTGGCCAACACCATCAACGGTGTGCGCAGTTCGTGACTGACATCGCTGGTAAAGAGTTTTTCCCGTCCCAGTGCGGCGCGCAAACGGCCTAGAGTCTGATCGAAGGAAAGCGCCAGTTCACCCACTTCGTCCGTTGCATAATCGGGATGTAGCGGTGGGGCCAGCTCCAGCAATTGATCGCGATGCCGCACCTGACGCGCCAGACGAATCACGGGAGCGAGGACGCGCCGAGCCAGCAACCGGCCCATCAAAATAGCCAGCAAGACACTCAAAAAAACCCCGACCACCACCACCGCGAACAGCACATGTTCACGTCGTTCGTGGCTTCGTTGGTCGCGCAACAAAACGTATTTGCGATCACCCACCAGGTTCACCATGGCGTAGTACTTCGAACCACCGTAGAGAATCTCCTGAAACCCCGGGGGCAGCGCCTCCAGCACCGAGTTCAGGGCCATGGGGGCCTTGGCTCCCTGGGCAAAAAACAGTTCATCTTTCTCGGGTTGATGGGGCCAGTTATCGGGGTTGTCCATCAACAGCAGGCGGTGCAGCCCTCCTCCCAGGGTCGTGGCCGTGAGCCTTCGTTCCACCACATGGACAGTCGCAACAATGCCAAACGCAAAAATGCCCGCGACCAGCGCGCTCATCAGGGCGAATACGATGACAATCCGTTTCGTCAGGCTTTGCTTTAAATCCATTCGTTGCCGGGCTCCATTGTCGGGGTCAATTGCCACAGAACCGGGGCCAACACTAAAGTCAGCCCAGAGGCAAGGTAGATAACAGAAGCGTTTGCAATAATGCGCTAATTACTAGCGACCCATCCCTCGCGCAAAATTTTCACATTTCTTTCACCCCTCAGGCACCTGACACCTTTTAGTTTGTCGTTAATTGCGCCTTGACAACCCAAATAGCAGATGGACTTCAAATGCTGTTTGGAAGAAGTGCATTGAAAGTTGATATTTATCGCGCACTCACGAGTAAACATACGTGCCTAATTTACCATCGCGCAAGTTTCCGCAAAAACCAATGTGGCTATCGCGGCTTTTCGGGATCACGGGGTTGATCGTGGTACTGGTCATCCTTGCCGGCGTCACCGGTTTTGTGTGGTGGTCAAGATCTCCGGCCAACCTGTCGACGGCTGGAACCGCAACTAAAGCGGACCTGCTCCAGCGCTGGCAAGCCGGTGAGGTCATCGCTCTGGTGCGCCATACCGAGCGATGCGACCGATCCTCGAACCCATGCCTGGGCCCGGCTGACGGTATCACCCAAGCCGGCAGCGTTGCGGCCGTGGCGGTAGGACAGGGCTTCCAGCGCCTGGGCCTGGCGCAGACCGACGTCCTGAGTAGCCCGGTTACCCGCACAGTGCAAACCACACACTACATGCTCGGCAAAGACGCAATGACTCAGGAGTGGCTGTCGATCTGCGGCAAGACCCTGCGTAACGATGTGGTGGCGCACAAGGTGGCCCATCGCAATTTGGTGTTGGTCACTCACAGCGGTTGCATCCACGAATTTGAAGCGCAGACCGGTTTCCGACACGCGCCGAAAAGTGAATATGGCAGCTCGTTGTTCGTGCGCGTTAGTGCTGATGGACAACTTAAAGTGCTCGGTATCGTCAAAGCCGATGACTGGCATTCCCTGTTGAACGAAAAGTAGCTGGGCCAATAATCCTGCCGATGCGTCCGAACGCAGTGTTTGCGAACGAATCGCTTTAACTTAAAAACATCCAAAAAATAGTTGAGCCAACTTCCAACTTAAAAGTTCAGGTCGCGATGGCGTCATGACATTCAAGAATGTTGCGTCCTTGTTGTGTCGTGCCGCGCGTCCGTTCATTTACAAACTTTGCCAAGGTCTAGTGATGACGCCCGATAACCTGCTTCTCCGTTCTGCTGGCCATTTGTCCCGAACAGACGCCTCGGTCCGCTCGATCGCCGAGCGCTGGATGGTTCCGGGTTTGCTGCTGGTCTTCCTGGTCTTTTATCTCCTGCCGCTCGTGACCCATGGCTTATGGACGCCTGACGAAACCCGTTATGGTCAGATCAGTCAGGAAATGCTGTTGAGCGGTAACTGGATCGCCCCGCATTTCATGGGGATTCGTTATTTCGAGAAGCCGATTGCCGGTTACTGGATGATCGCCATCGGTCAGGCCTTATTTGGCGACAACCTGTTTGGGGTGCGTATCGCTTCGGCACTGAGCACCGGGCTGAGTATCTGGCTAACGTACCTGATTGCCCGTCGCCTCTGGAACGACCCGCGCAAAAGCTTCGCCTGCGCACTGTTGTATATGAGCTTCGGGTTGATCGCCGGCCAGGCCGGATACGCCAACCTCGATCCGCAATTCACGTTATGGGTCAACCTGAGCCTGGTCGCGTTGTGGTTCGCCGTCGATAGCCAAGCTTCACGCGCTCGACTCGGCGCCTGGGCGCTGTTGGGCGTTGCCTGTGGGATGGGTTTCATGACCAAGGGCTTTCTGGCGTGGCTACTCCCTGTGTTGATCGCCCTGCCCTGGATGCTCTGGCAACGACGCATGGGTGAGCTGTTGCGCTACGGGCCGTTGGCGGTGCTTGTCGCCGTGGTGGTTTGCCTGCCGTGGGCGCTCGCAATCCACCATCAGGAACCGGATTTCTGGCGGTTTTTTTTCTGGAACGAACACATTCGCCGTTTCGCTGCCGATAATGCTCAACACGCTCGTCCATGGTGGTTCTACCTGCCGCTGCTGGTTGCCTCGAGCCTGCCATGGGCTGCGTTATTGCCCACGACATTCGTCCAGGCCTGGCAGCAAAAACGCCAGCCAGCGATCGGTTTCCTGTTGCTCTGGCTGCTGTTGCCACTGGGGTTCTTCAGCCTGAGCAGCGGCAAGCTGCCGACCTATATCATGCCGTGCCTGTTACCCCTGGCGTTGCTGATGGGCCATGCTCTGACCGAGTCGCTGAACAACGCGCGCGGCCGAGCGATTCGTATCAACGGATTGCTCAATGTCGTCATCGCGACCACAGCCCTGATCGTCCTGCTCTATTTGCAGACCACCAAAGAGATCTACGAAAACACTGAAATGTTCAGCCTGTCGCTGTGTTTCATTGTGCTGATTGGCTGGATCATCGCAAACGCGTTGCAAGTCTTGCGTCCATTGATGTTCTGGGCCATGCCGGCCCTGGGCATCTGGCTGCTGGTCGCATTGCTGCCGGCGGCGATGCCCGGCCAGATTGTCGATAGCAAGATGCCCGATCAGTTCATTGCCGAGCATCTGGATGCCTTGAGCCAGACGACCTCGCTGCTCAGTAACGATTTGGGTGCGGCGTCGGCCTTGTCCTGGCGCCTGAAGCGTCCGCAGGTTGATCTGTACAACACCGTCGGCGAGTTGAAGTACGGCCTCGACGATCCCGCGATGGAATCAAGGAAAGTGACCAGGGACAGTGTCGGTCAATGGATGACCGAGGCTCGCAAAAAAGGTGCGGTCGGCGTGGTGATGCGGGTAAACAGTGTCCAGGAAGTGCAAGAAGTCGAGTCGATGCCCATCGATGGCAAGCGTTATCAGCGCGGCAACCTGGAGATTCTGATTTTCCCGCAAAGCCGCCCCTGACAAAACCGGCAAAAAAATAGGCACCTGGGGCCTAATGTCAGTCAGTTAAGCCCTTCGCTTGACCTTTGGCGCAAGAAATCAAAATCCGATGCCTGTACTGGCATCGGATTTTTTTATGCGTCTCGCTCGGACACTGGAACTGACCCACAACATCGCCTCCACCCCCAACTCAATCGAGGAATTGGATTCCTCGCTCGATACTTCTTTGGTCGAGCAGGCACTTGAACAGGCTGGCATAGCGACCTTGCGCAAGCGGCGCGTGTCGGCGTGGGATGTGGTCAGCCGCATGAATATTATGCTGCCAGGGCAACGTCCGTAGGTGGCCCCAGTGCTGTGGTTCAGGCCCCTCAGAGATTGGGTAGCGAAGCTGTACGACAGGTCTTCGATCTGGCTCGACCTGGCCTTCGGGCCGGCCAGTTACAGCCTGAGCGAACTGCTCGGGGCATTGTTTTCTCCAGATACCGCATCGAAGCAAGTCCGGGTGGTGATGTGGGAAATCCGCTTGCCGGTAGCCCTGATGGCCGTGGTGGTCGGTGCCGGTGAATGCGTTCATCATGGCGATGCTGTCTGCGCTGCTGATCCACTTCTTGAGTATGCGTCGCGGCGTAACGGCCGAAACCATTGTGCTGCTCGGCATTGCACTGGTGTTTACGTTTAATGCGCTGCTGGCGCTGGTGCAGTTTTTCGCCACCGAGCAAGCCGTGGCGGCGGTGGTGTTCTGGACCATGGGCAGCCTGACCAAAGCCACCTGGCCGAAACTCGGGGTGATCTGTCTGGTGATCCTGATTACCCTGCCGATTTTCGCCAAGCGCGCCTGGGCTTTGACCACCCTGAGGCTGGGCGATGACAAGTCGGCGAGTTTCGGGATCAACGTGCGGCGTTTGCGCTTTCAGACACTGATCATGGTCAGCCTGCTTGCCTCATTTCCGGCGGCGTTTGTCGGCACCATCGGCTTTATCGGGCTGGTTGGCCCCCACATCGCCCGAATGTTGATCGGCGTGCCGTTCTTCATATCTCTGATCCTCAGCGGGAAGAAAAACTCATGGTGAAGATCCCGCTGGAGAATCTTGGTGCCCACTACGGTCAGCGCCAGATCATTTCGGGCGTGACCACGGCGACGTTTAACGGCGGCCAAGTGGTGGCGGTGGTCGGACCGAATGCGGCGGACAAGTCGACGCTGTTCAAACGCATGGCCGGGCTGACGGGCCAGGCCAGGTCAACCTGCAGGACTCGAAAAAAAAGGCCCGCAAGGCATCTGTTACATGCCCCAGGGGTTGAATGCCGGCGCCCGACTGACGGTTTACGAGTCAGTGTTGCTGGCGCGTAAACAACTGACGCCGGGCGGGGTCGTCCAAGACGATGAATTGCAGCGCGTTGACCAGATACTCGGTGCCCTGGGGATCACTGAACTATCCTTTCGCAACCTTGTGGAACTGAGTGGCGGCCAGCAACAACTGGTGTCGATTGCACAAACCCTGGTGCGCGAGCCGGAAATTCTGCTGATGGACGAACCGACCCGCGCGCTGGACATGCATCGGCAGGTGCAAGTGCTGAACTTCATGCGCGCACTGGCGCGCAAACGCGAAGTCATTGTGTTCATCGCGATCCATGACCTGAATCAGGCGTTACGCTTTGCCGATCAGGTATTGGTGATCGCCAATGGCACCAGCCAGGGCAGCGGGCCCAGCGATCAAGTAATTACGGTGAAGATGCTGCGCGATGTCTACGAGGTTGAGGCAAGGATCGAGCAATGCAGCCGTGGACAACGCCACATCCTGCTCGACGACATCGTTTGAGACCCGATCCACCGCGCAATGGGCTGAAGTGCTGCTAATCTGAATGAAAATGACATGCATTAACGGTTTCTTTAACGTTTTTTTCTCATTTGGTTCTCTACATTCGCTGCAACTCAAAATATGCCAATGATTCGCATTGTTCTACCAGCGAATCTGCGTGCATGACTTCTAAAAAAGAACAGGAGCTGCCCACAGAATGAATGCCCGTATCCCTTCTTTCCTGAAAAAAGCATTACTGGCCACCGCGCTGCTGAGCGCCGGTCACGTGTATGCCGCAGATGCCGATGGCATCGTGGTCTACAACGCCCAGCACGAAAGCCTGACCAAATCCTGGATCGAGGGTTTTACCAAGGAAACCGGCATCAAGGTCACCGTGCGCAATGGCGACGACACCGAGATGGGCAATCAGATCGTACAGGAAGGCGCTGCCTCCCCGGCCGACGTGTTCCTGACCGAAAACTCCCCGGCCATGGTGCTGGTCGACAATGCGGGGCTTTTTGCGCCGGTTGCGCCGGCCACCCTGGAACAGGTCGGCAATGCTTACCGCCCGGCCCATGGCAAATGGGTGGGGATCGCCGCGCGCTCCACGGTGTTTGTCTATAACCCGAGCAAACTGCCCGAAGCCGAACTGCCCAAGTCGCTGATGGACCTCGCTGGCCCGAGCTGGAAAGGTCGCTGGGGCGTTTCACCGGCCGGTGCCGACTTCCAGGCTATCGTCGCCGCCGTGCTGGAACTCAAGGGTGAAGCCGCTACGCTGGAATGGCTCAAAGGGTTGAAGGCCAATGCCACGATCTATCGCGGCAACAGTGCGGTACTGAAAGCGGTCAACGCCGGGCAGGTCGACAGCGGCGTGATCTACCACTATTACAGCTTCGGCGACCGGGCCAAGACCGGCGAAAACAGCAAGAACACCGCCCTGCACTACTTCAAGCACAAGGACCCGGGCGCGTTTCTCAGCGTCTCCGGCGGCGGCGTGCTGGCGTCCAGCAAACACAAGGAACAAGCCCAGGCGTTCCTCAAATGGATTACCGGCAAAGATGGCCAGGCCATCCTCAAAACCGGCAAATCGTTCGAATACGCGGTGGGCAAGAACGCTGAATCCAACCCAAAACTGGTGCCTTTGCAGCAACTCGACGCGCCGACAGTCGATGCCTCAAAACTCGACAGTAAAAAAGCGGTGGAGTTGATGACTCAGGCGGGACTGCTCTAATTGATGCCTGAAACCTTACCAGCGGGTGTCGCCGAGGCGATACCCGCGAATTTGCGACGACGATCCCGCGGCCTCTTCGCGGGGCGCGGTGGCGCGTGGGTGACCGGTTTGTCGGTGCTGGTTTCGCTGCTATCGCTGCTGCCGATTGCCTTCGTCATCGGCGTATCGTTTCAGACAGGTTGGGCGACCCTTGTGCCGCTGGTATTCCGGCCGCGGGTCGCTGAATTATTGATCAACACCGTTTTACTGGTAGTGATCACGATTCCGTTGTGCGTCACGTTGGGCCTGTCTCTGGCCTGGCTGACAGAACGCACCAACCTGCCGGGTCGGCGCTGGTGGTCGTTGTTGGCCACCGCGCCGCTGGCGGTGCCGGCCTTCGTTCACAGCTATGCGTGGGTGAGTCTGGTCCCGCCGATTCACGGGCTGTTTGCCGGGGTTCTGGTCTCGGTCATCGCCTACTTCCCGTTCCTGTACCTGCCGATTGCTGCGACCCTGCGCCGTCTCGATCCGGCCATCGAAGACGTTGCCGAATCGCTCGGCCTCAAACCCTGGGCGATATTTTTCCGCGTGGTGTTGCCGCAACTGCGCCTGGCCATCTGCGGCGGCGCGTTGCTGGTGGGCCTGCACCTGCTGGCCGAATATGGCTTGTACGCGATGATCCGCTTCGACACCTTTACCACGGCCATCTTCGATCAGTTCAAATCCACCTTCAACGGCCCCGCCGCCCACATGCTGGCCAGCGTGCTCGCCCTGTGTTGCCTGGTGATGCTGACGGCAGAATCGGCCGCTCGCGGCACGGCGCGTTACGCCCGGGTCGGCTCGGGAAGCGCTCGTGAACAGCGGGTGGTGCGCCTGAAATCTGGTACAACCCTCCTAGCGCTAACGGTGCAGGTCGCGACCTGCGCGCTGGCGCTGGGCGTGCCATTGGTGACTTTAGGTAACTGGCTGATAGCCGGCGGTACGCAGGTCTGGCAGATGGACGAGCTTCTACCGGCGCTGGAACAGACGCTGCTGCTCGGCGTTGCGGGTGCCGCCCTCACCACCTGCGCCGCCATCCCGATTGCCTGGCTGTCAATTCGCTCTCCGGGCCGGTTGCAACGTGTACTGGAAAGCTGCAACTACATCACCAGTTCGTTGCCGGGAATCGTCGTTGCCTTGGCATTGGTGACCGTCACCATCCATTTCGCCCGGCCGATTTACCAGACGACTGTCACGGTGTTGCTGGCGTATCTGCTGATGTTTTTGCCCCGCGCCCTGGTGAGTTTGCGCGCCGGTATCGCACAGGCGCCGGTGGAGCTGGAAAACATGGCTCGCAGCCTCGGCCGCTCGCCCGCCCGGGCATTGTGGCTGATCACCCTGCGCCTGGCCGCGCCCGGCGCTGCCGCTGGCGCCGCGCTGGTGTTTCTGGCGATCACCAATGAGTTGACCGCCACCCTGCTGCTCGCCCCCAACGGCACACGCACCCTGGCCACCGGATTCTGGGCCATGACCAGCGAAATCGATTACGCCGCGGCTGCGCCCTATGCCTTGCTGATGATTTTGCTGTCGCTTCCCTTGACCGGACTTCTTTATCACCAATCCAAACGAACGGCTGGCCGATGAACGCTCTTGAACTCCACTCCATTTCCAAGTCCTACGGCGCCCATCAAGCACTGGAGGACATCAACCTGTTGGTGCCGACGGGCAGCCGAACGGTCATCGTCGGCCCGTCCGGCTCAGGAAAAACCACGTTGTTGCGGATGATCGCCGGCTTCGAATTCCCGGACGCAGGCCGACTATCACTCAATGGCCAAACGCTCGTCGACGACACCCACGAAGTCCCGGCGCATCAGCGTTTGATCGGCTATGTTCCCCAGGACGGCGCCCTGTTCCCCCACATGACCGTGGCCGCCAACATCGGTTTCGGGCTTTCGATCAAGGGCAGTGCAAAACAGGAGCGCGTCGCAGAGTTGATGGACAGCGTGGCGCTCGATGCAAACATGGCCAACCGTTGGCCCCATGAGCTCTCCGGCGGCCAGCAACAACGCGTCGCACTGGCGCGGGCATTGGCGCAACAGCCGCGCTTGATGTTGCTGGATGAGCCGTTTTCGGCCCTCGACACCGGACTTCGGGGCGCCATGCGCAAAATGGTCGCGCGGCTGCTGACAGACGCTGGCGTGACCACCATCCTGGTCACCCATGACCAGAGTGAAGCGTTGTCGTTTGCCGATCAGCTGGCGGTGATGCGCGATGGTCGGCTGGTGCAGTCAGGCCATCCGCTGGATCTTTACCGCTACCCCGAGGATGAACAAACCGCGCTGTTTCTGGGGGATGCCGTGGTCATGCCCGCCAGAATCGAAGCCGGTTGGGCCCATTGCGATCTCGGCCGGATACCGGTAAACAACCACCGGAACAACAAATCAGCGCAGATCATGCTGCGCCCCGAACAACTGCAACTCGTCAGCATCCAGCCCAGCCCAACCGAGGCTGCCGGGTGTCGTGCCGTTGTGACCGAGCGGGATTTCAGCGGTAATACCTGCACGTTGACGGTGGAACTGGAAACTTTGGCTTCCGGGCAACAGCCTGGTCGATCATTAATGGTGCGCAGTTCGGGCCTGTATGCGCCACCCGCCGGCAGTGCGGTTCACGTCTCGACGATCGGCCATGCCCACGTACTGAGTGAATCTTGAACCCTGTCCATCAAAGATCGAACCGGTCCACGGCCCTACGCCGCTCGTTGTCATCGCGCACATCGTAGTTGGCCGTGGTCTGGATGTTGCTGTGATGGGCGAGTTTCTGGGCGATCGACAAGTCATATTCCTCAATCACTCGGGTAATGAACGAACGTCGAAAATCATGCGGCATGATTTTCACCCCGACCTGCGCGCCCCGCTGTCGGGCGATGTAATAAATCGCATGTTTGGTGATGCGCTCGCGGGTGATGTGACTGCCGCGGCGGATGCGGTTGAACAGGAACGAATCGTCCGTTTCACCCTCCTTCAGTAGCGAGCGCCGCAGTTCCAGCCAGTCATTGAGTTTGGCGAACGCCCAGGCCGGTGCGTACTTGATCAATTGCTTGTTGCCCTTGGCGGTCACACGAAGGCTGCGTTCGGTGAAATCGACCTGGTTCAGGTCCAGGTTGACCGATTCCGATTTACGCATGCCCGAGCCATACAAAATCCCGATGATCGCCGCATCCCTCAACCCTTGTGGCCGTGGATCGGCGGCGCAGACCGCCATCAATTCCTGGATCAGCGTGCGCCTGAGGTTTCGCCCCTGGGACAATCGCGTGCCGGCAATCCCCTTCACCGAACGCATTTTCAGCAAGTGCTCCTGACTGATCAGGCTCATGCGCCACGCCTCGTTCATCACCCCGCGCACCGCGTTGACGTACAGCGAAGAGGTGTTCGGCGCGTAGCCGTCGGTGCGCAAGGTGGCCACCAGTGCAATGACATCTTCGGGTTGCAGGTTGTGCCAGGGAATCTCCTCGACGTTCATGTCTTCGAAGCCCAACCGGTCAGCGGCGTCCTGCAACACATAACGCATGGTCAGTTGGCTGGAGGGCGCCAGACGCGCCAGATACAGGGTCAACGGATTGGTCTTTGAGGGGGTTGAGTCGGTAGCGGGTAAGTCGATCAAACGAAACGGCCTTCAGTGGAAACAGTTCATTAAACAACTAAGGATTGAAACATCCTTCATGTAAAGCGGGACACTTCTGTAGGACTTTCTACTAGAAAACTCGATGAGCGGGAGAAGTCTGAACAGTGGCTGTATGACATCCAGATAAACGATTCGCCGACCGGTTTTTCATGTTCCTTTCACAAAATCGGGAATAACCTCAATGGATCCGGCCTGTCTCTTTGCGAGGGACCAACCTGCCGACCATGGCAGAAAATGTCAACCTATCTAAATCGTCAGGTATTTCGAGTAACTTATTGATGCAGCTTTTGTTTTAGCGTCTAAGCTTGCAATGGATCCAAATTTTTTTTAGCCTCACAGGCTATTCACTCTTCAGCCCGAGGTGTCCATGAGTCAGGCTTTTCTCCCCTTCTCCCGCCCCAGTATCGGCGATGAAGAAATTGCCGCCGTAGAGCAAGTATTGCGCTCCGGCTGGATCACTACCGGGCCGAAAAACCAGGAACTGGAAGAGCAATTCGCCAACTACGTGGGATGTCGTCATGCCGTGGCACTGTCCTCGGCCACCGGCGGGATGCACATCACGTTACTGGCATTGGGCATTGGTCCGGGCGATGAAGTCATTACGCCGTCGCAGACTTGGGTGTCCACCGCCAACATGATCTGCCTGTTGGGCGCGACACCGGTGTTCGTCGACGTTGATCGCGACACGCTGATGAGTGACCTGGCCAGCATCGAAGCAGCGATCACGCCGCGCACCAAAGCCATCATTCCGGTGCATTACGCCGGTGCTGCGTTCGATCTCGATCCGCTTTATGCGCTGGCCGACAAACACGGCATCCCCGTCATCGAAGATGCCGCTCACGCCGCAGGCACCTTCTACAAAGGTCGTCATGTCGGCGCGAAAGGCACGGCAATCTTCTCCTTCCACGCGATCAAGAACATGACCTGCGCCGAGGGCGCCATGTTCGTCAGCGACGATGAAGCCCTGGCCAGTCGTGTGCGCATGCTCAAGTTTCACGGCCTTGGCGTCGATGCCTATGACCGCATGACGCACGGCCGCAAACCTCAGGCTCAGGTCATGGAGCCCGGCTTCAAGTACAACCTGGCCGACATCAATGCCGCCATCGCCTTGGTGCAGCTGAATCGACTGGACGAAATCAACGCCAAACGCACGGAGCTGGCCGGTACTTATTTGCAGCGACTGGAAGGTTTGCCGGTGCAACCCCTGGCCCTTCCAGCCTATGCGCAGCAGCACGCCTGGCACCTGTTCATCCTGCGTATCGACACCGAGCGCTGCGGGCTGGACCGTGAAGCGTTCATGAAGGCCCTGCAAGCGCAGAACATCGGTACCGGCATTCACTTCATCGCCACTCACCTCCACACCTACTACCGCCAGCGCTTCCCCAACATCTATCTACCCAACACTGAATGGAATTCGGCACGACTGTGCTCGATTCCGTTATTCCCCGACATGACCACCGATGACGTCGATCGTGTGGTCGGTGCCATTGAAAACGTTTTGGACGCAAGCCTGTGAAACCTTACCCGATCCATTGCGTGTCGATCGTCATCCCGGTCTACAACGAGCAAGACAGCCTGCCCGAGTTACTACGGCGCACCGAAGCCGCGTGTCAGCAATTAAGCCACAAATACGAAATTGTGCTGGTCGACGACGGCAGTCGGGACGAATCGGCGCAAATATTGGAACAGGCAGCATCGCTCAAAGGCAGCCCAATAGTGGCGGTCATTCTCAACCGCAACTACGGCCAGCACGCGGCAATCATGGCCGGTTTCGAGCAGTGCAAAGGTGATGTGGTCATCACCCTCGACGCCGACCTGCAAAACCCTCCCGAAGAGATCCCGCGGCTAGTGGCTCAGGCCGAGCTGGGTTATGACGTGGTCGCCACCGTGCGCAACAACCGTCAGGACTCGGCGTTGCGCCGCTGGCCGTCGAAGCTGATCAATCTCGCCGTTCAGCGCTCCACCGGTGTCGCCATGACCGACTACGGCTGCATGCTGCGCGCGTACCGGCGAACCATCGTCGACGCCATGCTCGCCTGCCGTGAACGCAGCACCTTCATCCCGATCCTCGCCAATAGCTTCGCCCGGCACACCACGGAAATCGTCGTGAATCACGCCGAGCGCGAACACGGGGAATCCAAGTACAGCCCTATGCGGCTGGTCAATCTGATGTTCGACCTGATCACCTGCATGACCACCACGCCCCTGCGCTTACTAAGCATCGTCGGCTTCGGCATGGCGGCGCTTGGCGTGCTGTTCGCCATCGCACTAATCGTCTTGCGCCTGGCCTTTGGCGCCGGATGGGCAGGCGGCGGTACGTTCGTGCTGTTCGCCGTGCTGTTCGTCTTCACCGGCGGACAATTCATCGGCATGGGCCTGTTGGGCGAGTACCTGGGTCGCATGTACGGCGACGTTCGCGCCCGCCCCCGGTTCTTTATTGAAAAAGTCCTGCGTAACCAACCCGCTGCCCCTGCTCCCGTTGTCACCGTTGACGGTCTTACCTCCATTTCTTCAGATCAGGTTCACTCATGAGTGCAAAAGCTGTTGTCTTCGCCTATCACGATATTGGCTGTGCCGGCATCGAATCCCTGCTTAATTGCGGTTATGACATTGCCGCTGTGTTTACTCATCCTGATGATCCCAAGGAAAACGCGTTCTACGGCTCCGTTGCGCAACTGTGCGCACGCAAGGGCATTCCGGTGCACGCCCCGGAAGATGCCAACCACCCGTTGTGGATCGAGCGCATCAGCAAGCTCAACCCGGATTACCTGTTCTCGTTCTACTACCGCAACCTGCTGAGCGAACCACTGTTGGCCACAGCCAGCAAAGGCGCCTTCAACCTGCACGGTTCGTTGTTGCCGCGCTACCGTGGTCGTGCGCCGGCCAACTGGGTGCTGGTCAACGGTGAAACCGAAACCGGTGTAACCCTTCACCGCATGGTCAAACGGGCCGATGCCGGCGCAATCCTCGCCCAGAAAACGGTGGCGATTGAGCGCAGCGACACGGCGCTGAGCCTGCACGAAAAATTGCGTCTGGCCGCTAGCGACTTGCTACGTGACACGCTACCGCCGTTGCTTCAGGGCAAAGTTAACGAAACCCCACAGGACGAATCCAAAGCCACGGTGTTTGGCCGTCGCACGCCAGCCGACGGCAAACTGGTCTGGAACAAACCGGCGGAAGAACTGTTCAATCTGGTTCGCGCCGTCACCCAGCCTTACCCGGGCGCCTTCTGCGCCGTGGGCGAACACAAGCTGATTGTCTGGAGCGCAGAAGTCGCCCAGGGCAATGAAGGTCAAGCGCCTGGTCGCGTCATCAGTGTCGACCCACTGCGTATCGCCTGCGGCAAAGATTCCCTGGTGATCACCGCCGGCCAGCGTAACGACAACGGCCTGTACCTCAGCGGCCCACAACTGGCCAACGAACTGGGTCTGGTGGACGGTTCCGTACTGCGTGGCGCCGAATCCGGTCGCGCCCCGCGTCGCACCCGTGTGCTGATCCTCGGCGTCAACGGCTTCATCGGTAACCACCTGTCTGAGCGCCTGCTGCGCGACGATCGATACGAGGTGTATGGCCTGGACATCGGCTCGGACGCCATCGAACGCCTGCGCAGTCACCTGAACTTCCACTTCGTCGAAGGCGACATCAGCATCCACTCCGAGTGGATCGAATACCACATCAAGAAGTGCGACGTGATCCTGCCACTGGTGGCGATCGCCACGCCGATCGAATACACCCGCAACCCGCTGCGAGTGTTCGAGCTGGACTTTGAAGAGAACCTGAAACTGGTTCGCTACTGCGTCAAATACAACAAACGCGTGATCTTCCCGTCGACCTCGGAAGTCTATGGCATGTGCCAGGACCAAAACTTCGACGAAGACACCTCCAACCTCATCGTCGGTCCGATCAATAAGCAGCGCTGGATCTACTCGATCTCCAAACAACTGCTCGACCGGGTGATCTGGGCCTACGGCCAGAAAGGCCTGAACTTCACGTTGTTCCGTCCCTTCAACTGGATGGGCCCACGCCTCGACCGCCTGGACTCGGCACGTATCGGCAGTTCCCGCGCGATCACCCAGCTGATCCTCAATCTGGTGGAAGGCACGCCGATTCGTCTGTTCGATGGCGGTGAGCAAAAACGCTGCTTCACCGACATTGCCGATGGCGTGGAAGCGCTGGCGCGGATCATCGACAACGAGAACGACGCCTGCAACGGCCAGATCATCAACATCGGCAACCCGGACAACGAAGCCAGCATCCGGCAGTTAGGCGAAGAGCTGTTGCGTCAGTTCGAAGCGCACCCGTTGCGCGACAACTTCCCGCCGTTCGCCGGGTTCCGCGATGTCGAAAGCAAAGCGTTCTACGGCACCGGTTATCAGGACGTGTCGCACCGCAAACCAAGCATCGCCAATGCCAAACGTCTGCTTGACTGGACCCCAACGGTTGAAATGAGCGAGACCATCGGCAATACGCTGGATTTCTTCTTGCGCGAGGCCATGCTCGAAATCGCGGACAAGCGCTGATGCGGGCAGGTCTGCGGATTGATGTCGACACTTACCGAGGCACCCGTGAGGGGGTGCCGCGGCTGCTGGAAATCCTCGATGAAGCGCAGGTCAAGGCGACGTTTTTCTTCAGTGTCGGGCCGGACAACATGGGGCGTCATTTATGGCGCCTGATCCGGCCGCAATTTCTCTGGAAAATGCTCCGCTCCAACGCGGCCGGCCTGTACGGCTGGGACATCTTGCTGGCCGGCACCGCGTGGCCCGGCAAACCGATCGGCCGTGATCTGGGGCATTTGATGCGTCAAACCGCGGCAGCCGGGCATGAAGTCGGCCTGCACGCCTGGGATCATCATGGCTGGCAGACCAATGCCGGGCGTTGGAGCGACGCGCAGCTGGTGGAGCAGATTCGTCAAGGCGTGGATGAACTCAGCGACATCCTCGGGCAACACATCTGGTGTTCGGCCTCCGCAGGTTGGCGGGCGGACGAGCGCGTGATCGAGGCCAAGCAAGGTTTCAACTTTCGCTACAACAGCGACTGTCGCGGCCAGAGCCTGTTTCAGCCGGCCCTGGCCGGTGGCGGTCTCGGTACGCCGCAGATTCCGGTGGACCTGCCGACGTTCGATGAGGTGGTCGGCACCAGCGTGGCGGCCAAGGACTTCAACGCCTTCATTCTTGATCGCTTCAACCCCGAAAAACTCAACGTCTACACGATCCATGCCGAAGTAGAAGGGATTCTGATGGCCAACGATTTCCGCAAACTGCTGGCCGATGCGTGCCAGCGGGACATCCATTTTCAACCCTTGGGCGATCTGCTGCCCGAGGCCCCCGAAACCTTGCCGGTCGGCCGGGTACTGCGCGGCACCCTCGAAGGACGCGAAGGCTGGTTGGGAGTGCAAGGCGTATGAGCAAGCGCTGGGCATTACCGTTGTTGCTGGCCATCTTCGCTCTGGCGTACCTGCTGCCGCTGGGCAGCCATGGCTTATGGATTCCCGACGAAACCCGCTACGCCCAGATCAGCCAGGACATGCTCCTGAGCGGTAACTGGGTGTCGCCGCATTTCATGAGCCTGCGCTATTTCGAAAAGCCGGTGGCCGGTTACTGGATGATCGCCGCCAGCCAAGCGTTGTTTGGCGACAACCTGTTCGGCGTGCGGTTTGCTTCCGCGATGAGCACCGGGTTGAGTGTGTTGCTGTGCTACCTGATCGCCCGCCGGCTCTGGAACGAACCACGCAAGAGTTTTGCCTGCGCGCTGCTGTACATGAGTCTCACCGTCATCGCTGGCGCCGCGGGCTACGCCAACCTCGATCCGCAATTCACGTTCTGGGTCAATTTGAGCCTGGTTGCCTTGTGGTTTGCCCTGGACAGCGTCAGCCGTGGCCAGCGTCTGATCGGTTGGGCGGTGTTGGGTCTGGCCTGCGGCATGGGGTTCATGACCAAGGGTTTCCTCGCCTGGCTGCTGCCGGTGCTGATCGCCCTGCCCTGGATGATCTGGCAAAAACGCTGGCGTGAACTGCTGATCTACGGCCCGCTGGCGATTGTCGTGGCCATCGCCGTCAGCTTGCCGTGGGTCTTGGCGGTGCACGCGCAGGAGCCCGATTACTGGCGGTTCTTCTTCTGGCACGAACACATTCGCCGCTTCGCCGGCGATGACGCCCAGCATGACGCGCCGTGGTGGTTCTATTTGCCGTTGCTGGTGGCGTTCAGTCTGCCGTGGGTGGCGTTGCTGCCGTCGGCGCTTAAACAGGCGTGGGACACACGACGCCAGGCCGATATCGCTTTCCTGCTGCTGTGGCTGCTGATGCCGCTGATTTTTTTCAGCCTCAGCAAAGGCAAATTGCCCAGCTACATCCTGCCGTGCCTGCTGCCGCTGGCGTTGCTGCTGGGCCATGCACTGGCGGATCGTTTGAAGCTGGAGCAAGGCCGGGTACTGGGCATCAATGGTCTGCTGAACCTGCTGCTGGGCCTGACGACCCTGGTGGCCCTGGTCTACCTGCAACTGAAAAAACCACTCTACAACCATGAGCTGCACAACCTGGTGCTGGTGTTCATCGGTTTGACCGGCTGGATCATAGCCAGCCTGCTGCAAGCCTTCCGACCATTGCAATGCTGGGCCGCCCCGGCGTTCGGCAGTCTGTTGCTGATCGGGATATTGCCGGCCGGGATGCCCGAGTCGGTGGTCGCCAACAAGATGCCCGACCAATTCATCCTCGAGCATGCCCAGGAACTCGGCCAGACCGACCAGTTGCTGAGCAACGACCTCGGCGCCGCCGGGGCGTTGGCCTGGCGTCTGAAACGCCCGGACGTGGCGTTGTACAACACAATAGGCGAATTGAAATATGGCCTTGCCTATCCTGACGGCGCACAGCAGCGAATCGACCCGCACCAGGTTCAAGCGTGGATGCGCGACGCCCGCCAGAGAGGTTCGGTCGGCGTGGTCATGCGCATCAAGGGTGACGACGAACTGCGCGAAATCGAACTGCTGCCCAAGGATGGCAAGCGTTATGAACAAGGCAACATTGTGATTCTGATTTTTCCTCAGGAGACGTCATGAGCCTGTTACTGCTCTTGGCCGCCTGCCTGCTGACCTGCCTGGGCCAGATCGCCCAAAAATACGCGGTTGAAAGCTGGCGCGACAAGGCGTCGGGCTGGACCGAGAAACTGCGTTCGCCGTGGCTGTGGCTGGCGCTCGTCTCTCTGGGATTGGGCTTGCTGGTGTGGCTGCTGGTGTTGCAGCGCCTCGAAGTCGGCATCGCCTACCCCATGCTGAGCCTCAATTTCGTACTGATCACCCTGGTTGCCCGCTTCGTTTTCCACGAAACCATCGACCGTCGCCACTGGTTGGGTGTGGCACTGGTGATCGGTGGCGTGGTGCTGTTGGGGCAACACACATGAACCTGCGTCGCGGAATTACCTTCGCGCTGGGCAGCGTGTTGCTGGTCAGTGCCGCGCAATTGGGCATGCGCTGGAGCATGAGTCGCCTGCCGCCACCCGAACATTGGTTCACCACCAGCATTGATCTGTCCGCTGTCGCCGTGGTGCTGGTCGCCATTCTCGCTTACGCCCTGTCGATGCTCAGCTGGCTTGCCGCCCTGCGGGATTTACCGCTGGGCCGGGCTTATTCGCTGCTGAGTATCAGCTACGCGCTGGTGTACCTGCTGGCCGCCAGCCTGCCGCTGTTCAACGAAGCGTTCAGCCTTTCAAAAACCATCGGGGTGGCCCTGGTCATTCTCGGTGTCATTACCATTAACTCTCGGCCTGCTCGCACGCGCGAACTCAGGAGTGCCCCATGAAAATCAGTGTATTTGGTAGCGGTTACGTTGGTCTGGTGCAAGCCGCCGTCCTGGCAGAAGTTGGCCACGACGTGGTCTGCATGGACATTGACGAGAAGAAAATCGAGCTGTTGCAACAAGGCCACGTGAGCATTTTCGAACCGGGGCTGGCCAGCCTGGTGCGCGAAAGCCTGGATGCCAAACGCCTACAGTTCACCACCGACGAAAAACTCGCGGTGCAGCATGGCCAAGTGTTGTTTATCGCGGTCGGCACACCGTCCCGGGAAGATGGTTCGGCGGACCTGAGTTATGTGCTGTCGGTGGGAGATGCCGTGGCGCGTCATCGTGAACAACCGGTGATTCTGGTGGAGAAATCCACGGTGCCGGTGGGCACGGGTGACACCTTGCGCGCGCATATCGACAAGTGCCTGATCAAGGTCGGTCGGCTGCTGCAGTTCGATATCGTCTCCAACCCGGAGTTTTTGAAAGAAGGCTCGGCCGTGGCCGATTGTCGGCGCCCGGACCGGATCATCATCGGCTGCGAACGCGATGAGGTGCGTGACGTAATGCGTGACCTCTACGCGCCCTTCAACCGCAATCATGACCGGGTCATGTTCATGGACCTGCGCAGCGCCGAGCTGACCAAGTACGCCGCCAACTGCATGCTGGCGACCAAGATCAGCTTCATCAACCAGATCGCCGAACTGGCCGAACACCTGGGCGCCGACATCGAATCGGTGCGCCTGGGCATCGGCGCCGACTCGCGCATTGGTTACCACTTCATCTACCCCGGTTGCGGTTATGGCGGCTCGTGCTTTCCCAAGGACATGCGTGCGCTGATCCACAGCGCCGAAGAGGCGCATTGCTCCAACGATTTGCTGAAAGCGGTAGAAGCGATCAACGAGCGTCAGAAGCACAAACTGTTCGAGCGCATCAACGCGTTCTACAAGGGCGATTTGCGCGGCAAGACCTTTGCCGTGTGGGGACTGGCGTTCAAACCGAACACCGATGACATGCGCGATGCACCGAGTCGAGTGCTGCTGGAATCGCTGTGGGCCGCGGGGGCTAACGTCCGCGCGTTCGACCCGGAAGCCATGCAGGAAACCCAGCAACTGTATCCCGATGAACCCAAGTTGATGCTCATGGGCACACCGGAATCGGTATTGTCCGGGGCTGACGCGTTGATCATCTGCACCGAATGGCAGCAGTTCAAGGCCCCGGATTTCAACCTGATCCAACAGCGGCTCAACGCACCGGTGATCTTCGACGGACGCAACCTCTACGACGCCGATCGCCTGGCCCGCGCTGGTTTCAAGTACTTCCCGATGGGCCGCGGTGAATCGCGCAATCTGCCGATTCCGCATCAGCAGTGGCCCGCTGCTTCGGGCATCGCTTGATTTCGATATCACCCGGTATCCGCCGACAGTCTCTAGGCATAGGGCTGTTGGCGCTGCTGCTGTTCAGCGCCGGGGTGTATCAGCAGACGTCGATTGGCTTCGATTCGCGTTTTGTCCTGTTCGCTCAGGAAATGCTGCGCCACGGGCCGTCTTTTTATCCGACCACCTATGGCCAGCCGTATGCGGACTACTCTGCGCTGACGACGCTGTTCATCTGGCTGCTGTCGCTGCCGTTCGGGCAAGTCAACAGCCTGACGGCCTGGTTGCCGAGCGCCATTGCCGGGGCGGTGATCGTCACGTTGATGTACCGGCTGCTGGCGCCCTACTCCCAGCGCTGGGCGTTGCTGAGCATCGCCCTGATGCTGCTGACCAACACCTTTGTCACCGAAGCCCGTGCCGTGTCCCTGGATCTGATGCTCGCGGCGGTGGCATTTGCGGTGTTCTACCTCGGCTATGCCGTCGATCATTTCGCAGCAAAGCGCCGGTGGTGGCTGATCTTTGCCTTGTTGCTGCTGGGCTTCGGGATTCGCGGGCCGATCGGGCTGGTGATTCCCACCGGCATGCTGTGCAGCTATTTTTTGCTCAATCGACAATGGCAGCATTTTTTGGGTTTTGGCCTGGTGGCGTCGGTGCTGCTGGCCGTGTGCGTTGGCGTGCTGCTGTGGCTGGCGGAAACCATTGGCGGCCCGGACTTCATGCACGACGTGGTGCGCATGCAGTTCATGGGGCGTCTGGACGGTAGCGAAGGCGTCAGCGGTTCGCTGTATTACTTCACCGGCTCGGTGGGCAACTATGCGCTCGCGTATCCGTTGGCGTTGCTGGTACTGGCCGCCGTCTGGCTGACAACTCCGCGGCAGGCCGGTCCCGCGTTGCGCCTGTTGCAGTACTGCACGGCAGCCGGCCTGATCGTGATGGTCGGGCTCTCGATCCCCCAGGCAAAAAAAGCCCGTTACCTGCTGCCGATGTTACCCATGGCAGCGATCATTGCGGCGTATCCGTTTCAGGTGGCGCAAGGTCGGGTTTTCCTGTGGTTGCGGGGGTTGATGCAAGGGCTGTGGCTAGTGGTCCCTGCCCTGTTGATTGGCGGACTGCTGGTCGCCCAGCGACGGTTTCCCGATGAACTGACAACGCTAACTTCGATACTGATCATGCTTGGTGTGCTGCAAGTCATTGCCTTGGCGGTGCTTGTACGACCGCGCTGGCGGACGCAAACACTTGCCTTTTGCGCGGTCCTGGCGCTGTGGTCGGTATATGTTTTGGTGTTCGAGCCGGTCGAACGTCAGCTCTACGACACCCGCACCTTCAGCCGCGCAGCATTTACGCTGGTGCAAAAAGACCCGGCACCGCTGGTGTTGCATGTCATGGGCAAAGACGCCAAGGCGATCAAGTTCATGGTCAACCTCGAACAGGACTTGCAGCCGGTTTTCACCGAATCGACCCAAGAACTGGAAAACCTTCAGAGGCCAGCGTGGTTGATGATGGATGAAAACGACTACCGCGCCCTGCAGGGCACGCCGTTGGGTGCGTTGCCGCCCGTGTTGAGCGGGCGTTTCGACAAAAACGATTACGTATTGCTGCATTCCACCCTGTAACGCGTTACATCCACAGATTCGCTCTCGTCCTACCGAACACCCGGAAACGCCCTACATATATGCGGAAACATTTTCAATAAGGTGCCGCATCGACAAAAGGAGCGGCACCTACATGGCTAATCACGGTTACATGACCATCACAGGAAAGACTCAAGGACTGATATCGGCGGGTTGTTCAACTCAAGATTCTATCGGCAACAAATGTCAAACAGCGCATACCGATGAAATCATGGTGCTGTCTTACAGTCACAACATGTCCAATATAGGAAACATCAATAAGCCTACACACCGCCCGCTCGTCATCACAAAAAATGTCGACAAATCATCTCCATTGCTCGCGCAAGCGCTATCAAGTAGAGAGGAAATTAGCTGTGCGATAAGTTTCTACCGGATTTCTTCGTATGGTCTTCAGGAGAAATTCTTCAGTATTGAAATTGAAGGCGGAATTATTGCCGACCTGACACTTGATATGCCCCATGTGGTTTTACAGAACGATGTCGAACCCCAAGAGCACGTTGCTATTCGCTATCGCGAAATCACGTGGAGGCACCATCTCGCAGGAACCAGCGGATACGCTTCATGGGGAAATAACGAATGGGACAGTTGAAGGATCGCTGCGAAAAAAGTAGTTGCGATTACTGGGCGGTCAGTAAGGCGGCAGCTAACTTGACCCAACAAGCCTGCACATTGGGCGCCCGCCATATCAATGACGGGACACTACGCCTGCAATTCAATCGCGAGGTGTCTTATTACGCTCGGGGGATTGTTAATGATGTGGCGCAGGGGCGAAAGAGTGCTGAGCAGGGTTTGAAAGAGATAAAGAGCGAACAGAGTAGTTTGCTGAGTCAAGCATCGGAGATTGCACAGAAAGGTGTCGGAGCGATTGCAGGAGCACTTCAAATCGCGACAGGTGCTGGGATTTGCTACGGGTCGGCGGGTACGCTGTGCCTTTTATTTGGGGCGCCAATGATGGCCCATGGTGCAAATAATGTTTATGAAAACGGACGTAATATCCTAGAGAATCGCACTGACACAGTAGGTCCGGTAAGAAAAACATACCAAGCAGTGGCACAGTCATTTAAATATACGGAGCGAGAAGGAAACATCGCCTATGGTTCCTTCGATGTGGGAATGTCGATATATGGAACTGGAAGACTTGTATTGAAACCTGACTCGTGGCGATTGTTTCGGCACGTTCGAACAGACTATGTTCGCGCATACCAAAACACACCCACTCCTATATTTATATTAGAACGCAGCGCTGATGCAATAACCACAAATGGAATATATAAAGAGTGGAGAAGAAAAGACGAGACTGATCAATGATTATCAACAAAATCAAAAAAACTATATTTCTCATCCGAATTTATTTATTGATCATTTCTTGTGCCGGCTTCCACACTGTAGTTATTTTGTCCATAATTTCTTACTTTATAGAAGTGGATTATATGATTGCCAGGCTAATGGGCGTCATTTGCTTTGCCGGCTTATCTGTTTATTTTTTGGTAGCTTTTCCTAAAAAACTTCAGGAAGCGTTACAGGGAAAGCGAGAATAACAAAAGATAGTTGCCGCACGGAATTATCTCAACTAAAAAACTTAACTTTTACCGTCATTCCGAGCTTTCGTTGCGCTGTTTGAATTCATCCCTGCTTTACAAGTTTGATGTGTCTGGCTTTCAAATCGGCGCCTTCAAATCCACACCCAGCGCCCGCGCAAACGCCTTTACCAGCGGACTACGCACAGTGTTGTGACGGAGGATCAAATTGAACGGCGTAACGATGTTGATCAGGTCCCGGCGTACGGCGCGAAGCTGCCCTTTAGCCACCATATTGGCAGCGTAGTTCTGTGGAAGGAAACCTGCGAACCGACCAGTTTTGACCAACAGCGCCACGGCTTGCACCTGAGTCGCCGAGGCAGAGAAGCTGTCGTAGTGGGCGAAATTCAGTTTGTCGCGATGAATCGCGTAGCGGTGGTTGATGCACTCGTAATTCTTGAGCACGTTGCCGACCATTTCTGCTTCCGACCCGGCCGGTGCAGGGTCATTGCCGGTTGGAGGCTTATGCCGATGAACAACGGGGGGATCCGCGGATTGCTCACTGGATGTCGCGCATCCGTGTTGAAGTGGATCGGCAACTGTTAGAGAGTGGCGAGCCCGTCATCAGCGTGGGAACGATCAGTCAGAGATCATTAAATAAGGATATTTGCCCCACCGTGGCCACTTACTCACTCGTTATCCGCCGGTTGATGATCGTTTCGCTGACCATCGTCGTCAGCCGCGCCATCACCAGCCCGCTGCTGACGTTGTTCCTGAGCAACAAACTCGGCCTCAACCAACAGGACGTTGGCTTGCTGCTGGGCATCGCGGTGTTCATCGCCACCTTGCTCGCACTCTACGGCGGTTACATCATCGACCGCCTCGAGAAGCGACGCCTGCTGATCCTGGCGATGCTCTCCAGCGCCATTGGTTTTGTGCTGCTGACCTTCGCCGACAACCTCTACCTGACCACCGCCACCCTGGTGATCACCGAAACCGCCTCGGCGCTGTTCCTGATCGGCTCGAAGGCGATCCTCAGCGAAAACCTGCCCATGGGCCAGCGCGCCAAGGCGTTTTCCCTGCGCTACACCTTGACCAACATCGGCTACGCCACCGGCCCGATGCTGGGCGTGGTGATTGCCGGTGTGTATCCGATTGCACCGTTCCTGATCGCCGGCGGCATCGCGTTCTTCAGTATTTTCCTGATGATCGGGATACCGAAGGACTCGACCCAGGCACCCGCGATTGGCCAGCCCGCGAGTTTTCTCAAGACGCTGGTCACCCTGAAAAACGACCGCACGCTGATCATGTTCACCTGCGGCTGCCTGCTCAGTACCGTGGTCCACGGCCGTTTCACCTTGTACCTGTCGCAATATCTGCTGGTAACCCATGACTCCAAACGGGCACTGGAAACCATGGCCGCCCTGCTCGCCTGCAATGCGATCAGCGTGATCCTGCTGCAATACCAGATCGGCCGTTTCCTCAAGCGCGAACAATTGCGTTACTGGATCGCGGGCGGTACCAGTCTGTTCATCGTCGGGTTGATCGGTTTCAGCCTGGCTGACAGCCTGGTGTCGTGGTGCGTGGCAATGTTCATCTTCACCCTCGGTGAAATGATCATTTACCCCGCCGAATTCCTCTTCGTCGACACCCTGGCCCCGGAAGAACTGCGCGGCAGCTATTACGGCGCGCAAAACCTCGCGGCCCTCGGGGGTGCCCTGAGCCCGCTGATTTGCGGTTACCTGCTGATGCACACCCCCGCACCAACGATGTTTTATGCCCTGAGCGCACTGACCGCCATGGGCGGTTTTCTGTGTTTCATGAGTGGTCGTCGGGTGGCGTTACAGCAAAATTAATGCACTAAAACTGCATTAATATGAATTTGTCAGCATCAGGAATGAACGGCACACTGTGCCCGTTCCTCCCCCAATAGTTGGAACAACTTCAAGGGCTTTCTGGGTATCCCAGCTAAGCCTTTTTTTGCCTCGGTTTTTTCCACGGATCGTCTGCCTCATGTTTGCTCGCTGGTTTCCCGCCGCCATCAACACCCGCCCCTCCGAATGGAGCCGCGCCGCCATCGGCATGTCCTTGGGCACGATGTTCAGCGTCTGGCTCTGCAGCCAGGTATTCGGCATGCAAGTGGCGCAGCACCTGATCGGTCCGCTGGGTGCATCGGCCGTGTTGCTGTTCGCGGTGTCCTCCGGCGCCCTCGCCCAACCCTGGTCAATTCTTGGCGGTTATCTAAGCGCAGGGGTGGTTTCACTGCTGGTCGCCCACGTACTCGGACGAACCCTCGGCAGCGCTTGCCTGGCGGCCGGCATGGCACTGATTCTGATGTGCTGGCTGCGTTGCCTGCACCCGCCGGCCGGGGCGTTGGCGCTGCTGTTGGTGTTAGCAGACCCGGCGACCATTGCCCTCGACTGGAAAGCCCTCGGCCCCGTGATGCTCAGCGGATCGACCATGCTGCTCAGCGCCCTGGCCTACAACAACCTGACGCGCATTCGTTACCCAAAACGTGCCAGCGAACCGGTGTCCAGGGTGCCGGCCGACCACCCGCCCATCGACAGCCAGGCGATCACCGCACAAGACCTGAAACTGGCCCTGGCGGACATGGAAGCCTTCTTCGACGTCACCCCCGAAGACCTCGAACAGTTGATCCATGCCAGCGAGTTGCATGCCAAACGACGCAGTATTGGTGAAGTACTCAGCAGTAGAACCTGAAGAAACACAGCTCCCCTGTGGGAGCGCCAACCCAAAAATCTGTTCAGGCTGCTGACTGTTGCCGCACCGGCACCGCCAGACTCACCGCGCGCACCGATGAACCGGCATTCAGCCCCAAGCTCTTCGCAGTCTCTGCATCGACAATCAACGTCCCGGCAGCCACCCGCGCCGGTGCCGCGGTAATCCGGCACTCGGCAAATTGACGGTTATGAATCAGGTATGTTGCCGCCTGCTCCCCCGGAGTGCCGATGCTCAGTTGCAGCACCTGGCTGTCGCGCACCGCACGGATGTCGCCAGTGGCGCATTCGATCAGCGGGCCGCCGTCGAAGATGTCGATGTAATCGCGGTGTTCGAATCCTTCAGCCTTGAGCATGCCCAACGCCGGTTCGGTGTTGGGGTGGACGCGACCGATGACTGTTCTTGCGGCTTCAGGCAACAGGCAGGTCGGCAGCGGAAACTTGGGCATCAGCTCGGCGATGAAGGTCTTGTTACCCAGCCCGGTCAGGTAGTCGGCATCGGCAAAATCCATTTTAAAGAAGTGCCGCCCCAGACCTTCCCAGAACGGTGAAACACCCTCTGCGTCCGAGTAGCCGCGCATCTCGGCGATGACCTTTTCACCGAAGTACTGACGAAATTCCGCCAGAAACAGGAACCGCGCCTTGGACAGCAAGCGCCCGTTCAGACCGCTGCGGTGGTCGGCATGCAGAAACAGCGAACACAGCTCCGAATGGCCGGTCATGTCGTTACCGAGGAACAATGTCGGCAGCTGTTGATTGATCCCGAGGTTTTTCGAGGCCGCGACAAACAGGCCCAGTCGATAGTTGTACCAGGGCTCGCGCAGGCCGACGGCACCGGCCAGTGCGCAAATGCCGATGGCTTCATGCTGGTCATTTTCGAGCACAAACAGGTAATCGGCATCGGCGCGCTCGGCCTCGCCGGCGAAGGTTTTCGCCGCCCATTCCAGACGCTGACGCAGACGCCCCGCGTCGGCCGGCAAGGTGGTCAAACCGGTTCCGGCGCTTTGGGCCAGGGCTAACAGTGCCGGCAGGTCTGCCGGTGTGGCTGGACGAACGATCATTGCAGTTGCTCCCGGGTAACCCGATGTTTGGACAGAAAGACCTCGGCCAGCATGCAGCGCGCGCTGCCGCCGCCGATGCGCTCGATGGTGTCGATATTGACGGGGAGTGGCGTGGTGTGGGCTTCGATCAAACGACGTTGCGCGGCATCCAGCGATTGCCAGGCCGTGCGCGACATCACCAGCAAGGGTTCGTCCGCAGCGTTGCGGACTTCCAGCATGTTGCCGGCGAAAGATTCCAGTTGCGCCCAGTTCAAGGCGATCACCTGCTTGCCGCTGTCTTCCAGGCGTTTACGCAGGGCCAGGCGTTCGGCCGGCTGAGTGACCGACGCCAGGCAAGCCACGGCCAGGCGCGTGCCGACATTCATCATCAGGTAAATCGCGACGCCCTGGCGGTCCACTGCATTGAAGGCGCACAGCTCGTAACCCAAATGACTGACCACCTCATCCAGGGCACGGGAATGGGTGCGGGTGGAATAACCGGCGTAGCAAATCCGCTGCTGACGATCCAGCACCATGCTGCCGGTGCCTTCGAGGAATACTTCCTGCTGTTCGAGGCTGGAAAGGTCCAGTAACTGTTCGACGCGGTACTCGTCCGGCTGCTGGAATCGGTTGTTCGCCGCCGTGTCCTGATTGAAGGAGAAACGTGTCGGGCGAATCATCAAAACGGTATTGGTGGTTTGCATGGGCACAGATTCAATGAGGGTTAAGAGGTACTCATTGTCTGTTTCGCAGGCTGGAAAACCCGGTTGATAAGTGGCGGCGGCGTGATGGAAACGGCTGAAAAACGTGTGTGGCCCAGCCGATTCGGCGACGGCCAGACAAAATAAATCGCAGCCCGAAGCTGCGATTTATTTGATCTGCCAAACCTATTCCATCGTGGTCTTGACCATCGCCAATTCCGGATGACTCACCAACTTGTCGATGTGCAAATCCGGGTCATCAAACCAGACTTCAGTCAGCACCCGGTAATGCTCCATGTCCCGGCAACGCATGCGCAAGCTGTAGTCGAACGCACCGCTGATCAACCGACATTCAAGCACCTGCGGGCAGGCGCGGACCTTGGCTTCGAACGCCTTTTGCGCCGCCCGCCCACTCTGGTTGGACAACGCCACCAGTACCAGCAACGACAAGCCTGGCGTCAGTTTCTTTTCATCGAGAATCGCGCCATACCCGCGAATGACCCCGAGCTGTTCGAGCTTGCGCACCCGCTCCAGGCACGGCCTGGGCGTCAGGTGCACGCGCTCGGAAAGCTTTTGATAAGTGATGCGCCCTTCGTGGCGCAGCACTTCGATGATTGCCTGATCGATACGATCAAGCACGATCGACAGATCGCGGATATCCGCCATGTACGTCTTGCCTCACTTTAAACGACCCGATAGAAATTGCTGCAAACGTTCACTTTTTGGCTGGTCGAGGATCGTAGCGTCACCCTGCTCCTGGACCTTTCCCTGATGCAAGAACAACACCTGGCTGGAAACCTGCCGGGCAAACCCCTTCTCGTGGGTCACCATCAACATGGTACGGCCTTCCTCGGCCAGCGCCTGAATTACCTTCAGCACCTCACCCACCAATGCCGGATCGAGTGCCGAAGTCGGCTCGTCGAACAACAGAATCTCCGGTTCCACTGCCAGGGCACGCGCGATCGCCACAGCAAATACAACGCCGCTGCGGAGGCGTCGAGGCGACCAAATACCAGGTCGGCGTAGACCAGGTCCTGATTCTGATAGGCCCGCAGTTTCACGCCGCCGGGTGCCAGTTTGGCCCGGGCGTAGTTTCCTGAATCGTGCCCTGCATATAACCGATGGTCTTGCCCGGCAGCGACTCGGCGGTGGGCAACAGGCCCGAATCCTTGCGGGTGACGATGGCGGTCGGCCCGGCATACAGGCGATCGGTGAAGTCGATCTGTTTTTTGTGCGCATCGGTCACCGTCATCAACGATTCGATGGCATCGTACTTGCCCGCATTGAGCGCCGGAATCAGCCCGTCGAAGTCATTGCTGACCCACACGCATTTCACCTTCAATTCGGCGCAGATCGCGTTGCCCAAATCCACGCCAAAGCCCTGCACGCCGCCATCGGCGGTGGTGGTGGACTCAAAAGGCGGGTAGCTCGGGTTGACGCCGAATCGCAGCTCTTTCCATTCCTTGGCACTGGCACTGGCACTGGCACTGGCACTGGCACCGGTGGTGCAGCACAGCAATGCGATTGCCGGCAAGGTCAGCCATTTGATGTTGATCATCTTCTTGAGTCCCGGATATTTGGATTTATCGCGGTCTGGCGCCTGCGCCTAACCACACTTTTTGACAGGGGCAGAGAGTCGATACGGTATTCACCGCAGCCGTATTTGTTGTTGTTTTCGACCGACCCGAGCCAGTCGTCGGAGTGCAGTCCGTTCCATGCGCATCGTCACAAGCGCTTGAAATGGCCGTCAGAATGCCAATTGCCAGGCCACTGCAGGTGTCGTAAGCCCCAGTTCTGACAGCCCAACTGCGCTGAACGGGTGGCTCTCACAGCCGATTCTGTCGTTGGTCCCTAAGGCTGCGATATTTTGATCTTGCCTTAAGGTAAAAATGCACACGACTCCTGCACATATGCCGGTTGTACATCACAAATTTGCACTGTTACGATCCAGCATCGCTCGCGCGCGGGCTTCTCTATAAAGAACAATAAAAGCAGGGAGTTAGTGATGACTGCTCAAGTTTCTTCTCCGGGGACTTCGTCCATGGATGCCACGCAAAACGAAATGCTGGCCGAGGTTCGCAACCACATCGGTCACCTGACCCTCAATCGCCCCGCCGGCCTCAACGCCATCACCCTGGACATGGTGCGCAACCTGCAGCGTCAGCTCGACGCCTGGGCGCTGGATCCGCACGTACACGCGGTGGTCTTGCGCGGTGCTGGCGAGAAGGCGTTCTGTGCCGGCGGCGACATCCGTTCGCTGTATGACAGCTTCAAAAACGGCGACACGCTGCACGAAGATTTCTTCGTTGAGGAATACGCCCTCGACCTCGCGATTCACCATTACCGCAAACCTGTGCTCGCATTGATGGACGGTTTTGTCCTGGGCGGTGGCATGGGTCTGGTGCAAGGCGCTGACCTGCGGGTGGTCACCGAGAAAAGCCGTCTGGCGATGCCGGAAGTGGCGATCGGTTATTTCCCGGATGTCGGTGGCAGCCATTTCCTGCCGCGTGTTCCCGGTGAACTGGGTATTTACCTCGGCGTCAGCGGCGTGCAGATCCGGGCAGCCGATGCGCTCTATTGCGGCCTGGCCGACTGGTATCTGGAAAGCGACAAGCTGGGCACCCTGGACGAGCAACTCGATCAGCTCGAATGGCACGAAACGCCATTGAAGGACCTTCAAGGTCTGCTGGCGAAACTCGCCGTGCAGCAACTGCCGGCACCACCTTTGGCGACGTTTCGCCCGGCCATCGATCACTTCTTCGCCCTGCCCGATGTGCCGAGTATTGTTGAGCAACTGCGTGAAGTAACGGTCGCCGACAGCCACGAGTGGGCCACGACCACCGCCGACCTGCTGGAAAGCCGTTCACCGCTGGCCATGGGTGTGACCCTGGAAATGCTCCGTCGTGGTCGGCACTTGAGTCTGGAAGACTGCTTCGCCCTTGAGCTGCACCTGGACCGTCAGTGGTTCGAGCGCGGCGACCTGATCGAAGGCGTACGCGCCTTGCTGATCGACAAAGACAAGAAACCGCGCTGGAACCCGCCGACCTTGCAGGCGCTGGACGCCGAGCACGTCGCGAGTTTCTTCACGGGTTTTGACCAAAGCGGGAGCTGAGCCATGCACGATATCGAATTGAGCGAAGAGCAAGTCATGATCCGCGATATGGCCCGGGACTTCGCCCGCGGCGAAATCGCCCCCCACGCCCAGGCCTGGGAAAAGGCCGGCTGGATCGATGACGGTCTGGTGGCGAAGATGGGTGAGCTGGGTCTGCTGGGCATGGTGGTGCCCGAGGAATGGGGCGGCACCTATGTCGATTACGTCGCTTACGCCTTGGCCGTGGAAGAGATTTCGGCCGGCGACGGCGCCACTGGCGCACTCATGAGCATCCACAACTCCGTGGGCTGCGGTCCGGTCCTCAACTACGGCACTGAAGAACAGAAACAGACCTGGCTACCGGATCTGGCCAGCGGTCAGGCCATCGGCTGCTTCTGCCTGACCGAACCCCAGGCCGGCTCCGAAGCCCACAATCTGCGCACCCGCGCCGAACTGCGCGATGGCCAGTGGGTGATCAACGGCGCCAAGCAATTCGTCAGCAATGGCAAACGGGCGAAACTGGCCATTGTGTTCGCGGTGACCGATCCGGACCTGGGCAAGCGCGGCATCTCGGCGTTCCTGGTGCCGACCGATACCGCGGGTTTCATCGTTGATCGCACCGAACACAAAATGGGTATTCGCGCGTCCGATACCTGCGCGGTGACCCTGAGCAACTGCACGATTCCCGAAGCCAACCTGTTGGGTGAACGCGGCAAAGGACTGGCGATTGCTCTGTCGAACCTTGAAGGCGGCCGCATCGGCATCGCGGCGCAGGCGTTGGGCATTGCTCGCGCGGCATTTGAAGCGGCGCTGGCCTACTCGCGGGATCGGGTGCAGTTCAACAAGCCGATCATCGAGCACCAGAGCATCGCCAACATGCTGGCCGATATGCACACCCGGTTGAACGCGGCACGACTGTTGATCCTGCATGCCGCGCGGTTGCGCAGTGCCGGCAAACCGTGTCTGTCGGAGGCTTCACAGGCCAAATTGTTTGCTTCGGAGATGGCCGAGAAAGTGTGTTCGTCGGCGATGCAGATTCATGGCGGGTATGGGTATCTGGAGGATTATCCGGTGGAGCGTTATTACCGGGATGCGCGGATTACGCAGATTTATGAAGGGTCGAGCGAGATACAGCGGATGGTGATTGCTCGGGAGCTGAAGCACTACCTGGTGTGATGCCCCAAAAGCATCGTCGGATCGCCGCCCGGAGACAAGCTCGCTCCCACAGGGTTCTCTGGTATACACAAGATCTGTGCACCCTGGAGATCCACTGTGGGAGCGAGCTTGCTCGCGATAGCGTCAGCGAAAACGCCGCATTACTTACCTTGGAACTCAGCCTCACGCTTGGCAATAAACGCCGCCATCCCTTCCTTCTGATCCTGCGTCGCAAACGCCGCATGGAACACCCGGCGCTCAAAGCGCACACCTTCCGACAGGCTCACTTCAAACGCGCGGTTGACGCTTTCCTTGATCATCATTGCAATCGGCAACGACTTCTTGGCAATCAGCGCCGCGACTTTCAACGCTTCTTCCAGCAACTCATCGGCCGGAACAATCCGCGCGACAATCCCGCAACGCTCCGCTTCCACCGCATCGATCAAGCGCCCGCTGAGGCACATTTCCATGGCCTTGGCCTTGCCCACTGCGCGGGTCAGGCGCTGGGTGCCGCCCATGCCCGGCAGTACGCCGAGGTTGATTTCCGGCTGACCGAATTTGGCGTTGTCGCCGCCCAGGATGAAGTCGCACATCAGCGCCAGTTCACAACCACCGCCCAAGGCGAAACCGTTGACGGCGGCAATGATCGGCTTGCGCCGGTTAGCCACGCGATCGCTGTCGCTGAACAGGTCATCGAGGTAGATCTGCGGGTAGGTCAGCTCAGCCATTTCCTTGATGTCGGCGCCAGCGGCGAAGGCTTTTTTCGAGCCGGTCAGCACGATGCAGCCGATGTTCGAATCGGCTTCCAGGCCATCGAGGGCGTGGTTCAGCTCGCTGACGATCTGCGCGTTCAACGCATTCAGCGCTTGCGGACGGTTCAGGGTGATCAGGCCCACACGACCGTGGGTTTCCAGCAAAATCGTTTCGTAGCTCACAAGTACATTCCTTCTCAAAGATTGCGCGAAATAACCATGCGCTGAATATCGCTGGTACCTTCGTAGATCTGGCAAACCCGCACGTCGCGGTAGATCCGTTCCAGCGGGAAATCGTTCAAGTAACCGTAACCGCCGAGGGTTTGCAAGGCTGCGGAGCACACCTTCTCAGCCATTTCCGAGGCGAACAGCTTGGCCATGGACGCTTCGACCAAGGCCGGTTTGCCGCTGTCTCTTAACGCCGCCGCGTAATGCACCATTTGCCGGGCGACGGCAATTTGGGTTGCCATGTCCGCCAGGCGGAACGCGACCGCTTGATGTTCGATGATCGGTTTGCCGAAGCTTTCACGCTCGCGGGCGTAGTCGCGGGCTGCTTCGAACGCAGCGCGGGCCATGCCCACCGATTGCGAAGCGATGCCGACACGACCGCCTTCGAGGTTGGCCAGGGCGATTCGATAACCTTCGCCCTCCTCGCCCAACCGGTTGGCCACCGGCACCTTCACGTCCTCAAACAGAATCTGGCAGGTGTCGGACGCGTGCTGGCCGAGCTTGTCTTCGACCCGTGCAACTTTGTAACCCGGCGAATCGGTCGGCACGATCAGCGCCGTGATGCCACGTTTGCCGGCACTCGGATCAGTCACGGCGAACACGATCACCACCCCGGCGTTCTGCCCGGAGGTAATGAACTGTTTGCAGCCGTTCAACACGTAGTGATCGCCTTCCAGACGGGCACGGGTTTTCAGGCCGCTGGCGTCGGAACCGGCCTGCGGTTCGGTGAGGGCAAAAGCCCCGAGCATCGAGCCGCTGGCCAACGGTTTGAGGAAGCGTTCTTTCTGGTCGTCGTTGCCGTACTTGAGAATCGGCACGCAACCCACCGAGTTGTGCACGCTCATGATGGTCGAACAGGCGCCGTCGCCGGCCGCGATTTCTTCCAGGGCCATGGCGTAGGCCAGGTAACCGGTGTCGCAACCGCCCCACTCTTCCGGCACCAACATGCCGAAGAAGCCCAGTTCCGCCATCTCGCCGATGGCTTCCTTGGGGAAGCGATGGTCGCGGTCCCACTCGGCGGCGAACGGTTTCAGCCGTTCCTGGGCGAACTGCCGGGCCGCGTCGCTGATCTGAAGTTGTTCGTCATTGGGAATCATGCCAAATCCTTAAAAATTGAGCCTATCGCACAAAATACCTGGTTGAAACGCTGGACCTGTGGGAGCGGGCTTGCTCGCGAAAGCGGTGTGTCATTCAACATTGATGTCGACTGACACGGCCTCTTCGCGAGCAAGCCCGCTCCCACATGGGGATAGCGTCAGTTTCAATACAGGCATTCAACGGCCATAGCCGTGGCTTCACCGCCGCCGATGCAGATCGCTGCAACGCCGCGTTTCAGGCCTTTCTGGCGCAGGGCCGAGAGCAAGGTCACGAGGATCCGCGCGCCAGACGCACCGATCGGGTGGCCGAGGGCGCAAGCGCCGCCGTGAACGTTGATCTTCTCGTGAGGGATTTCCAGCTTGGTCATGGTCACCAGACTGACCACGGCGAAGGCTTCGTTGACTTCGACCAGATCGACTTCGTCCAGGGACCAGCCGGTTTTCTTCATCAGCTTCTCGATCGCGCCCACCGGTGCCACCGGGAACAGGCCCGGGGTGTCGGCAAACGCCGCGTGACCGTGAATCACTGCCAGCGGTTTCAGGCCGCGCTTTTCAGCTTCGGAACGGCGCATCAACACCAGCGCCGCAGCACCATCGGAAATGGAGCTGGAGTTCGCAGCCGTCACCGTGCCGCCTTCGCGGAACGCCGGTTTCAAGGAAGCGATTTTGTCCAGTTTGGCTTTCGGTGGCTGTTCGTCGTCGCTGATCAGCACTTGCTCTTTGCCGACGGTCACGGTGAGCGGCACGATCTCGTCTTTGAAACTGCCGTCCTTGATCGCCTGCTGCGCGCGGGTGGTCGAGGCAATGGCAAACGCGTCCTGGGCTTCACGGGTGAAACCGTTGGTTTCAGCGCAATCCTCGGCGTAGGTACCCATCAGGCGGCCTTTGTCGTAAGCGTCTTCCAGACCGTCGAGGAACATGTGATCGAGCACACGACCGTGGCCCATGCGGTAACCGCTGCGGGCGCGGTCCAGCAGATATGGCGCGTTGGACATGCTTTCCATACCACCGGCGACAACCACGTCGGCGCTGCCGGCCACCAGCATGTCGTGAGCCAGAATGGCCGCTTCCATGCCCGAACCGCACATTTTGTTCAGGGTGGTGCAGCGGGTCGATTTATCCAGCCCGGCGCCCAATGCAGCTTGACGCGCAGGGGCTTGGCCGAGGCCGGCGGACAGGACGCAACCGAACAGCACTTCTTCAACCGAGTCTGGCGCCACACCGGCGCGCTCGACGGCAGCGCGAATCGCCGCAGCACCGAGTTGCGGTGCGGTCAGACTTTTCAGTTCGCCCTGGAAACCGCCCATCGGGGTGCGGACGGCGCTGACGATAACGATTGGATCGTTGGCAATAGTCATGACAAATCCTCCTTACTTGGCGGCCATGCGCAAGGCACCGTCGAGACGGATCACCTCGCCATTGAGCATGCTGTTTTCAATGATATGCCTGACCAGCCCGGCATACTCGCCTGGTTTGCCCAGACGTGGCGGAAACGGCACGCCAGCCGCCAGTGACGCGCGGACTTCCGGGGTCATACCGGCCATCATCGGGGTTTCGAAAATGCCCGGGGCGATGGTCATCACGCGGATGCCGAAGCGCGCCAGTTCACGGGCGGCGGGCAAGGTCAGGCTGACGATCGCGCCTTTGGAAGCGGCATACGCGGCCTGGCCGATCTGGCCGTCATAGGCGGCAGCCGAGGCGGTGTTGATGATCACGCCGCGCTCGCCGTCAGCATCTGCTTCGGTTTCGGCAATCGCTGCAGCGGCCAGGCGCAGCATGTTGAAACTGCCGATCAGGTTGACGTTGATCACCTGGCTGAAATTGGCCAACACGTGTGGGCCGTTCTTGCCGAGGATCTTCTCACCGCGCACGATACCGGCGCAGTTGACCAGACCGTTCAGGCCACCGAAGGCTTTGACCGTCGCCTGCACAGCGGCTTGCGCCGCGGCTTCGTTGCTGATATCCGCCACCACGCTTTGCACGCCGAGACGTTCAGCCTGGGCCGCAACGGCTTCGGCGTTCATGTCCACCAGCATCACTTTGGCGCCCGCCGCGACCAGCATTTCAGCCGTGGCCGCACCGAGGCCGGACGCACCGCCGGTGACGAGAAAAACCTTGTTTTCGATCTGCATCATTGTTTCCTTGGATTCAAGCTGAAACGTTCTTCGCGGCGGCCTCTTGAGCCTTGGCGATTTCCTGGTTGCGCAAGATAAAGCGCTGCAATTTGCCGCTAGGGGTTTTCGGCAATTCGCTGACAAATTCGATTTCACGGGGGTACGAGTGCGCGGCCAGTCGTTTGCGCACGTGTTGGCGCAGTTCTTCGGCCAGTTCCGGCGCAGCGCGGTATTGCGCGCTGAGCACGACAAAGGCTTTGACCAGTTCGGTGCGCTCTGGATCGGGTTTGCCGACCACTGCCGCTTCGACCACAGCCGGGTGTTCGATCAACGCGCTTTCCACGTCGAACGGACCGACGCGATAACCGGAGGTGGTGATCACGTCATCGCTGCGACCAACGAAACTGATGCTGCCGTCCGGGTTCCACTCGACGGTGTCGCCGCTCAGGTAATAGTTGCCGACGAAGGCCTTGGTCGGTGCGCCTTCATAACCGGCGAACCAGCACATCGGCGACTGGGTGCGATCGATGGCCAGAATGCCCGGCTGACCGACGCCGAGTTCTTTGTACTCGTCATCCAGCACCACAATACGGTGGCCCGGCGAGGCGAAACCGGCCGCACCCATGTGGATCGGATGCTCCAGGCCATGGTGGTTGCACAGGACCATGCCGAGTTCGGTCTGGCCGTAATGATCGTGGATGACCACGCCGAGGTTGTCGGCGAACCAGCGAATCACTTCCGGGTTCAGCGGCTCGCCGGCGCTGCTGACGATGCGCAGCTTGCCCTTGATCGAGCGGGCGAACTCGTCGCCACCCGCGATCAACAGGCGATAGGCCGTCGGCGAACCGGTGAGGTTGGTGATCCCGTATTTATTGATCACCCGGCAGGTGCTTTCGAGGGTGAACGGGCCATCGTAAAAGGTGATCGGATGCCCCATGGCCATGGGACCTGTGACACCGAAATAGATGCCGTAGGCCCAACCCGGATCGGCGACGTTCCAGAAGGCGTCTTCAGGGCGCAAGTCCACGGCGTCACGGGTGTAGCTCTGGAAGGCGACGATGGCCTTGAGCGGTACGGACAGCGCTTTCGATGGACCGGTGGTGCCCGAGGTGAACATCAGCAGGAACGGGTCTTCGCCGGTCAGCAGGACCGGTTCGCACTCAGGAGAATAATTGGCCAGTTCGGCCCAGAAGCTGTAATCGCCGCGGACGATGCCTTGGCCTTTGGGGCCGGCGACGGTGACGATGGTCGGGCAGTCGGCGACTTCAGAGAGTTTGGAGCGATTGCCCGCGTCGGTGACCACCACTTTGGCGCCAGAGGAGCTGAGGCGGTGTTCGATGGCTTTCGGGCCGAAGGCGGTGAACAGCGGCTGGTAGACCGCGCCGATGCGCCAGGTGGCGAATACGGTGATCAGTAATTCGATGTTACGTGGCAGGAGACCGGCAACCTTGTCGCCTTTCTTCACGCCCTGGGCCAGGAGGAAATTGGCGAAACGCGCAGCTTTGTCCTGCAAGTCGCTGAAGGTGTAGGTCGCGCTGGCGCCATCGCGACCTTCCCAGAACAGCGCGATGCGCCCCGGCAAGGCATGCCGGTCGCAACACTCGACACAGGCGTTGAGGGCAGTCAAATCGCCGGCGAGCGCGGCGTCGACGGTGTGCTGATAATTGAACTGTGAGGTAGCAGACAAATAATCGCGCATTGCCAGAATCCCTTTGTATTTTTATTAGGTCGGGGGAACCGTAATTAACAGGGAAATACTCGCTCTGCGCGGGGCGCGGGACAATGGTCAAAGCTATCAAGTTGCGTGACTGGTTTGGCCAAGGTGGCCATCGGTCAGCTCGCTTCGTTGAGGATCAAACTCCGGTAGTGCCCCGGATTTGACCCCGACCACTTGCGAAACGCTTTGTAGAACGAGCTGGCGTCGGCAAACCCTAAACGCGTGGCGATCTCGGCAAAGCTGATGGTAGGTTCTGCCAGCCAGACAATCGCCAGTTCCTTGCGCACGCTGTCCTTGAGCCCTTGATAAGTCTGGCCCTCTTCGGCCAGGCGCCGACGCAGGGTGGAAGCCGACATACACAGCTGTTGCGCCAGGGGTTCGGTTTCCGGCCAGTGTTCGGCGGGCAGTTGCCGTAAATCATGCTTGATCCGGCTGGCCAGGCTCTGCGGATCACGGTACTTGACCAGAATATTGGCCGGCGCATGGGCCAGGAATCGCTTGAGTTCTTCCGGGCTGCGCTTGATCGGCAAGTCCAGGCACTCGGCGGAGAAAATCATCCGCGTGCGCGGCCGCTCGAAACGCAGGTTCTCGGAGAACATCACCTGATAGTCATCGCAGAAGTCCGGTGCCGGGCAGCGCAACTCGATGGCCAGGATCGGAATCCGCCGCCCTGCCAGCCAGCAGGCGACGCCGTGAACGATCATCCAGTAAGTGAAGTAAGTGAAGGCGCGGCGCGGTTCCTGGTCGTCTTCGAGCAGGACGATTTCCGCTAGACTTTGCTGACGAACCAATTGCGCCGGCAGGTGTTCGAGCATCAACGACAAAAAGCTCAATCCCGAGGTCAGACCGGCGGCCAGGCTCGGCTGGACCATGGAGCAACGACAGAGAAACTCCAGGCTGCCGGATTTGAGCTTGCGCGGGTCCATGCCAAAAAACTCATCGTCCCGGCGCCGGGCCAACAAGCGCCACAGTCTTGCGTAAGCGGTAGCCGGCACGCGGGCAGTGGTGGTTTCCAGCAGCGCCGGATCGATGCCGACCTTGTTCAACACCTCATCGGTGGCCGCTCCGGGGGCGCAACTCTGCAACAGCGCTTCACGCACCAGTTGAATGGAGATGGTGTCTTTTTCCGACATTGACCGAGGCAAGCCCTGTTCTTGTTTGAAATGGGGGCATATTAGCGCAGCCTTCGGCAGCTCCTACAGTGGGATGACGTACACCCGTAGGAGCTGCCGGCGGCTGCGATCTTTTGCTTTAAGCCTTACAAAATCCGATAGAGCAACCGCTCGATCCGCACCCGACTCACGCGCTTGAGAAACTTGGCCACCCCCGCCGGGTATTCCGGCAGCGTTTCCAGGTCCTGATAACGCTCGATGCGGCGGGTGTTCTCGAAAATCTCCGCCAGCTCTTTACGACGCGGCTCCAACAACTCGCCTTTCGGATCATCGATCAGCAAGGCGTTTTCCAGATCGAGACGGAACGCCCGCGGGTTGAGGTTGTTACCGGTCAGCAAAGTGTAGCGCTGATCGATCCACATGCCCTTGAGGTGGTAGGTGTTGTCGCCGTCACGCCACAGATGCAGGTTCAGCTGGCCGCTGTCGACACTGCGATGATGACGCTTGGCGAAACGCCGCAGGCTGATCTCGTAAAGGTACGGCAGCGCCGAAATCACCTTGAACGGTTCGCTCGGCGGGATGTAGAAGTCGTTGGCCGTCTTGTCGCCGACGATGATGTCGATCTTCACGCCCCGCGCCAGTGCCCGGTTGATTTCCCGGGTCACTGCCAGCGGCAGGTTGAAGTATGGCGTGCAGATGGTCAGTTGATGCTGAGCGCTGGCGATCAACTCGCAAATCACTCGGCTCAACGGGTTGTTCTTGCCGACACCGAGCAATGGGCTGACCGACAAACCGCCCTTTTCCGTAGTGCCTGTCGTGGTGTCGTACGCCGCGTGCTTGAGGCGGCTGCGCAGATCGCCGATGTCGTTGCGCAGGCTGCGGGTGGTCGGCAGGTTCGGTAAATCGAGACGATGCACCGCTTTGGAGGCGATCAGACCGTGCTGGACCAGGTGCTGCATCGAATCGGCCAGCGCGCTGTTATTTAGCAGGTGATAACGGTCGTAGCGGTACTTGTCGAATTTGTGCAGGTAAACGTTGTTCAGACTCGCGCCGCTGTAGATCACGCAATCGTCGATCACGAAGCCTTTCAAGTGCAGCACGCCGAACAGTTCACGGGTCTGCACGGGAACGCCGTACACCGGTACTTCACTGGCATGAGTACGGGTGGTTTCCTGATACCAGGCCGAGTTGCCCGGCTGCTTGCCCGCGCCGATCAAGCCGCGCTGGGCGCGCAGCCAGTCAACCACCACCACCACGTCCAGTTCCGGACGCGCCAGTTTGGCGGCGTGCAAGGCATCGAGAATTTCCTGGCCGGCTTCATCCTGTTGCAGATAGAGCGCGACGATATAAATGCGCTGGGTGGCGCTGGCGATCTTTTCCAGCAGGCACTGGCGAAACTCGGCAGCGCCAGAGAGGATGGTGACGGCATCGGCGGTCAGCGGAAAACTGCGCAGTTTGGGCAGCAGAGAGCGTTTGAAAAGCGACGGCATAGGGCTCGCAAAAAGGTCGAATCCGAAGAACCCGAGAGCTTACACCATGGATTGCCTTGGGTCTTGTGAGTGTCTGTAAAGGCCCCTTCGCGAGCAGGCTCGCTCCCACATTGAAATGCATTCCCCTGTGGGAGCGGGCTTGCTCGCGAAGACGATTTTTCAGACGACAAAAACATCTACTTGACCAAGGAGAACGATCGTTCTACTGTTCGCCACATGAACGAAATAACCAGCAACGACACACGCGACATAATTCTGGATGTCACCGAAAAGTTGATCTACAAAATTGGCATCGCTGCCACCGGGATGGATCTTCTGGTGAAAACCGCCGGCGTCTCCAGAAAGAGTATTTACCGCTACTTCGCCAACAAGGAGGAGCTCACCGTCGCGGCCCTGCAACGCCGTGATGTGCGCTGGATGCACTGGTACAGAAGCGAAGTCGACCAGGCCGAAACACCGGCCGACCGGCTGCTCAACCTGTTTACCGTACTCAAGGCCTGGTTCGCATCCGAAGGCTTCCGTGGCTGTGCATTCATCAACACCAGCGGCGAAACCGGCGACCCGCAAGACCCGGTTCGCCTGGTTGCCAAAGACCACAAACAGAAGCTGCTCGACTACGTGCGCGAGCTCTGTACCGAACATGGCGCCACAGACCCGGAGACGTTGGCCAAACAGCTGCTGATCCTGATCGATGGCGCCATTACCGTAGCGCTTGTCATGGGTGATCACAGTGCCGCCGATAATGCGCAATGCATGGCGCGAAAGTTATTGGACCTGTAACACTTCAACCAAGCCCGACAACTTGCTAGAACTTTACTTTGATAGGGAGACTATTAATGTCTAATGCCGAAGTTCGTCCGCCATTGCCACCATTCACCCGTGAATCGGCCATCGAAAAAGTACGCCTGGCCGAAGACGGCTGGAACTCCCGCGACCCGGAACGCGTGTCGCTGGCCTACACCCAGGACACCAAATGGCGCAACCGCGCCGAGTTCGCGTACAACCGCGAAGAAGCCAAAGGTTTCCTGACGCGTAAATGGGCCAAGGAACTGGATTACCGCCTGATCAAAGAACTTTGGGCCTTTACCGGCAACCGCATCGCCGTGCGTTATGCCTACGAATGGCACGACGATTCGGGCAACTGGTTCCGCTCCTACGGCAACGAAAACTGGGAGTTCGACGAGAACGGTTTGATGGCCAATCGGTTTGCCAGCATCAACGACATGCCGATCAAGGAAAGCGACCGCAAGTTCCACTGGCCGCTGGGTCGTCGCCCTGACGACCATCCAGGTCTGTCCGACCTCGGCCTGTGAGCTCACACAGTTCAAATGTGGGAGCGGGCTTGCTCGCGAAGGCGGAGTGTCAGTCGACATCATTTTGCCTGATACACCGCTTTCGCGAGCAAGCCCGCTCCCACAGGGTTTTGTGGTGTTCAGGCTACCGCGGCCTGCTGCTTGGCCGCTGCTTTTGCTTCCAGCTCACGTACCAACGGCAACACCCGCTTGCCGAAATACTCCACCTCTTCCTGAAAGTGCAGAAACCCCGCCAACACCAGGTCCACGCCCCCCGCTTTCAACGCGACGATCCGCTCGGCAATCTGCTGCGGCGTACCGATCAGGTTGGTCTTGAAGCCGTCGTTGTACTGCACCAGATCTTCGAACGTCGACTTGGCCCAGTTGCCCTCGCCCTCAGGCGATGCACTGCCAGCTTGTTTCGCCGCATCGCCAAACGCATTCACCGCCTCCGGGTCCGCCTGGTCGATGATTTGCGCCAGCACGGCGCGCGCTTCTTCTTCGGTGTCGCGGGCAATGACAAACGCGTTCACGCCGACTTTCACCGAATGATTGTTCGCTGCCGCCTTGGTGCGAATGTCGTCGACCTGGGCCTTGATGCCTTCCGGGGTGTTGCCGTTGGTGAAATACCAGTCGGAAACCCGTGCCGCCATGTCCCGAGCCGCGCGGGAGCTACCGCCCTGGAAGATTTCCGGTTGACCCAGTGGTTTCGGTTTGAGGCTGTAGTTGTCGAAGCGGTAGAAGTCACCGCGAAAGGTAAAGTTGTCCTGGCTCCAGATACCCTTCAGCGAGCGGATGAATTCTTCGGAGCGGCGATAACGCTCGTCGTGTTCCAGCCAGTGCTCGCCAATCGCCTGGAATTCACCTTTGAACCAGCCACTGACGATGTTCACCGCCACCCGGCCGTTAGTCAGCTGGTCGATGGTTGCCAATTGCTTGGCCGCCAGCGCCGGTTGCCAAGGACCGGGCAGGATGGCGGCGATCACTTTCAGTTTGGTGGTGGCAGCCAGCAGCGCATGGCTGAAGGCGACGGATTCGTGCTGGTACTCGGCACCGTAACCGGCGGTGAAGCGGATCTGCGTAAGGGCGTATTCAAACCCCGCCTCCTCGGCCAATTGCGCCAGTTTGCGGTTGTAGTCGATGCCCCAGTGGGTGCGTTGCTCGATCTTGCTGACCACCAGCCCGCCGCTGACGTTCGGCACCCAGTAGGCAAATTTGACGGCTTGCTGACTCATTGGCATGTCCTCGGGACTTTAGGGATGTCCTGAGGTAAGAGCAGCAACCGTGCCAGCGCGCAAACCGCAGATTAAAGGGACATTCACGATTGTTTGCTGTGAGCAATCAGGACGATTTGCTGATGGACTGTTGGCGGAGCAACAGTTGGGCGCGCTTGAGCAGCGACTTCACGGCGTAAATCCTGGCCGCGCGCTCCCGGCATGGACCGTGCAATCCCCTTGGCGTGTAACTTTTTTTAGCCGAGCCCAGGAGCCGTCCCATGACCGAACACCAGGTAATCAATCCGCTCTCCATTGGCACCGACTATGAAGCGCTGGCCGCAAGGTTCCGGCCGATCTTCCAACGTATCGCCGCCGGTGCCGTTGAACGCGAACAGTCCCGCAGCCTTCCCTACGAACCGATTCAGTGGCTCAAGGACGCCGGTTTCGGCGCAGTACGGGTTCCGGTTGAGTACGGCGGTGGCGGCGCCTCCCTGCCACAACTGTTTGAGCTGCTGATCGAAGTGGCTGAAGCCGATTCCAACGTCCCTCAGGCCTTGCGCGGGCATTTCGCCTTTGCCGAGGATCGCTTGAACTCGGCGCCCGGGCCGACGCGGGATCTGTGGTTCAAACGCTTCGTCGACGGTGACATAGCCGGCAATGCCTGGACCGAAATCGGCAGCGTCGCCATTGGCGATGTCATCACCAAAGTCTCGCCTCACGGCGATCAGTGGCGGCTCAACGGCGAGAAGTTCTACAGCACCGGCAGCCTGTTTTCCGACTGGATCGACGTGTACGCGCAACGCAGCGACACCGGCGGCGACGTGATTGCCGCGGTCCGAACCCGTCAACCGGGCATCGTACAAAGCGACGACTGGGACGGTTTCGGCCAGCGCACCACCGGCAGTGGCACCTCACGGTTCATCGATGCCGATGTGGAGGCCGAGAACATCATCGACTTTGCCACCCGCTTCAAATACCAGACTGCGTTTTATCAGTTGGTGCTGCTGGCGACCCTGGCCGGGATCGGTCGTGCAGCGTTGCGCGATGTGGCTCATCAGGTGCGTGAACGCAAACGCATCTACAGCCATGGCAATGCGCAGCACGTCAGCCAGGATTCGCAGGTGCAGCAAGTGGTCGGTGAAATCGCGGCACTGGTGTATGCGGCCGAGGCCAGCGCCTTGAGGGCTGCACAACCGGCCCAGCGGGCTTATGTGGCGCGTTTCTCGGGTGATGAAGCCTTGGAACAGGCAGCGAATGTCGCGGCAGAAATCGAATCGGCCAAGGCTCAGGTGGTGGTGTCGGAGCTTATCCAGCGAGCGACCACAGAGCTGTTCAATGCACTGGGGGCTTCGGATACCCGCGTGGGTAAATCGCTGGACCGGCACTGGCGCAATGCGCGGACGGTGTCGTCGCACAATCCGGTGATCTACAAGGCACGGATTGTCGGGAATTGGGAGATCAACGGGACCGAGCCGCCGTTTGTGTGGCAGATCGGGAATGGGCCTGACCGCAAGTGATGTAGCGCAAGGGAGGACGCCTTCGCGAGCAAGCCCGCTCCCACATTTAACCGTGTTCCCACAGAAGAATGCGGTCAAATGTGGGAGCGGGCTTGCTCGCGAAGGGGCCGGACGGGTCGCCGCAAAGGGTGGATATGCGTAAGATATCGGCCCTTCCCCGCAGCCCTGTCCTGCACCCCGCCGAATAAGCCGATTCCATGCCTTTCGAACTCAGTGTTGACCTCACCACCCTGGCCATTCTGGCACTCGTCGCTTTCATTGCCGGTTTCATCGACGCCATTGCCGGCGGCGGCGGTCTGTTGACCACCCCGGCGCTGCTGACCGCAGGCCTGCCGCCACATCTGGTGCTGGGCACCAACAAACTCAGTTCGACGTTCGGCTCGGCCACCGCCAGTTTCACCTTCTACCGACGCAAGCTGTTCCATCCCAAGCAATGGATGCACGCCATTGTCGGCACGCTGGTGGGCGCGTTGACCGGTGCCGTGGTCGCTCACTACCTGCCGGCGGAATGGCTGAACAAGATGCTCCCGGTGATCGTTTTTGGCTGCGGCGTCTATCTGTTGTTTGGCGGCACGCCAAAAGCGCCGCTGGACAGTGACGCACCGATCAAGAAAAAGTGGCAATCGACCCAAGGCTTCGGACTCGGGTTTTACGACGGCGTGGCCGGTCCGGGCACGGGTGCGTTCTGGACCGTCAGCACGATGCTGATGTACCCCATCGACTTGGTGAAGGCCAGCGGCGTGGCGCGCAGCATGAACTTCGTCAGCAACATTGCGGCACTGTCGGTGTTCGTGTTTTCCGGGCAGGTGGACTGGATCATCGGCCTGAGCATGGGCCTGTCGGTGATGGTCGGGGCGTTCTTCGGGGCTCGCACCGCCATCAGCGGCGGTGCGAAGTTCATTCGCCCGGTGTTCATTACCGTGGTGCTGGGCTTGACCGTGCGGTTAGCCTGGCAACACTGGTTCAGCATGGCCTAAGCGCCGAGCCACATAGACGTCGATCAGGTAACGGGCAATCGAGCGTGACGCCGGCAACGGCGGCAGCTCATGAACGTTGAACCACTGGGCGTCTTCGATCTCGTCTTCCTGACACACGATCTCGCCACCGACGAATTCGGCATGGAAACCCAGCATCATCGAATGCGGGAACGGCCAGCACTGGCTGCCCATGTACTGGATGTTCTTGACCTCGATCTGCACTTCTTCGCGGACTTCGCGAATCAGGCAGTCTTCGGCCGACTCGCCCGGTTCGGCGAACCCCGCCAACGTGCTGTAGACCCCGCTGACAAAGCGCGGCGAACGGGCCAGCAGGACTTCATCGCCCCGGGTCACCAGCACGATCATGCTCGGCGAAATGCGCGGGTAGCTGCGTAAATCACACGGTTTGCAATACATCGCCCGTTCCCGGGTCACTTGGGCCATCGCCTGCCCGCAGTTACCGCAAAAGCGGTGTTCGCGGGCCCAGGTGCCGATTTGCGCGGCATAACCGAGCACTTTGTAGAGCGTATAGTCGCCTTCGAGCATGAACGCCCGCAGGCCTTTCCAGTTGCAGCCCGGCACATCGCTGTGACTGCGCAGCTCCAACAAATAGACCGGTTCGCCGTCCAGGTGACCGATGCCATGTTCGGCGAGGATCGACAAGTCCTGACGCTTGAGCCATTCGCGCGGAAACAGCGCGCCATTGTCATCGAACAGAAAGCCTTCGGGGCTGCGCGCCACCGCCCAGCCGCCGGGCTGGTGGGTGTCCAGTACTGCAGTGGTCCAGCGTGAAGTCATTTTTAATCAATCCAGAAATTCGGGTTTCTGTTTGCTCATATGAGCCGCCATGGCCACGCGCAGATCGGTGGATTGCAGCATGGCGGCGTTCCAGGTGGCGACGTATTCGAGGCCGTCGTCGATGCGATGGTCGCGCATGTAGCTGATCATCTCTTTAGTGCCGGTGATCGCAATCGGCGACTTGCCGGCGATCTCGCGGGCTATGCCCATGACACCGTCGAGCAGGCTGGCCGTGTCGCTGTAGACGCGATTGACCAGGCCCATGCCACGCGCTTCTTCGGCACCGAACGTACGACCAGTGTAAGCCAGTTCACGCAGCATGCCGTCACCGATGATCCGCGGCAAGCGTTGCAAAGTGCCAACGTCGGCGGCCATGCCGATGTCGATTTCCTTGATCGAGAATTGCGCGTCTGCGGCGGCGTAACGCATGTCGCAGGCGGAAATCAGGTCGATGGCGCCGCCCAGGCAATAACCCTGAACCGCCGCCAGTACCGGTTTGCGGCAATTGTCGACGGCATTGAAAGACGCTTGCAGGGCGAGGATCTTGCGGCGTAGCAGGCGCGCGTTGCGCCCCACGTCCTTGCCCAGTTCATTGGCCACGCCGGCCAGCATCATCAGGTCGATGCCCGACGAAAAATGCTTGCCCGCACCACTGAGCACCACCACCCGGACTTCGTCGGTGTCATCGACCCACTGGAAAATCTCGATGATCTCGCTCCAGAACGCGGCATTCATCGAATTGATTTTTTCCGGCCGGTTGATCTGCACATGAGCGATTTTATCGGCCAGTTCGACGGTGAACGCAGTGTACTGAGACATGGCAGTGATCCTTTTACCGGGCAGAAAACGAGGCCCGGACTATAACAAGGCATCAAGGCCGGCCGTAAGGCAGCGGTTCGGCCAAAAACGGGACTGGCCGCTGCGCACCATAACGATGCATGAGCATTGCCGCGCTTCGCACACTCATGTGACATCTCGAATTTCTTTTAAGGCTAAACGGTAAAAAAACATGCTCTTCGTCGGTGCGTTTCCCCCTCCAAGCGGTACGTCCGTACCTCTTTAAACCGATTGTCGAACAATTTTGCCATCTGGCCTCCCCCGCTCTAAGTTCTGGCCTAGACTCAGTTCCGCGGGGCGAAACCGGTCGGTCACGAAGCGGAAAGAAAGTCGAAACTTTTGCCGGTCGTAACGGGTCAGGTTAAAGGGAGGTGCGTTGCGACTGGTGCAATCCTTGCAATGATCTCTACAGCCATTCTGCTACATCGTATTGGCAGCGCTTGCTCACCGATGCGTAGCGCGTTTGCGCCCGGCCACAGGAATTGGCCACGAAACACCGTTTGTGCCAGACCTAAGAATTAGATCACCAACACGGGAGATTCATATGATCAGTGCGGCTTTAGGTATTCAGGGAGAACGTGCGCATCAGCAGGTCGGCGAAACGAGCGCTGTGAGCGCCCCCAGTCACCAATCGATCAGCGTACCAGGCACCAAGACGCTGACACCGGTGGCCAGCCAGAACCCTAACAAGAAGAAAGTGCTGTTCGTCACCTCGGAGATCGCCGATCTGGTGAAAACCGGTGGTCTGGGCGATGTTTCCGCAGCGCTGCCGCGAGCCATGGCTCATTTGCACGATGTGCGAGTGTTGATCCCCGGTTACCCGCAAGTGCTGAACAGCGAAAACCCGATTCATATCATTGGTGAGCTCGGTGGCCACGCCGCCTTGCCCCCTTGCAAGATCGGGCGCATGGACATGCCCGACGGTCTGGTCATTTACGTGTTGATCTGCCCCGAACTCTACGAGCGCGAAGGCTCACCTTACGGCGCCAACAACGGCCGCGACTGGCCGGACAACCACATTCGTTTCGCCCGCCTGGGCCTGGCAGCCGCCGATATCGCCGCTAATCTTGCACAAATTCACTGGTGCCCGGACCTGGTGCACGCCCATGACTGGCCTGCCGGTCTGGCGCCCGCTTACATGCACTGGCGTGGACAGCGCACCCCGACGCTGTTTACCATTCATAACCTCGCCTATCAGGGCGTGACCAGTCTTGGCTCGTGCCCGGAACTGGGTATCCCCCTGCATGCCTTGCAACAGGAAGGCATGGAGTTCTACGGCAAGATGTCGTTCCTCAAGGCCGGCATGGCTTACTCGAGCCACATCACCACCGTCAGCGCCACCTATGCCCAGGAAATCACCACCCCGGCCTTCGGCTGCGGTCTTGACGGTTTTCTTACCGCCAAGACCCAGCAAGGTCAGCTCAGTGGTATTCCCAATGGCATCGATGAAAGCTGGGACGCTGCCACCGACCCGCACCTGTTCTGCCCCTTCAAAATTGGCGATTGGGAAGGCAAAGCGGTCAACGCCGCCCACGTGCGTAAGCTGTTCGACCTGGACGCCTGCGAAGGTCCGCTGTTCGCCGTGGTTTCGCGACTGGTTTATCAGAAAGGCCTGGACCTGACCGAAGCCGTCTCCGAGTACATCGTCAAATCTGGGGGGCAGATCGCGATCATCGGTCGTGGTGAGCCGGAAGAAGAACAAGCCATGCGTGAACTGGCCCTGCGTTTTCCAGGCCAGATCGGCGTACGCATCGGCTTCAACGAAACCGACGCCCGTCGCATGTTTGCCGGCAGTGATTTCCTGCTGATGCCTTCGCGTTACGAGCCTTGCGGGCTGAGCCAGATGTACGCCCAGCGCTTCGGTTCGTTGCCGGTGGCACGCAACACCGGTGGTTTGGCCGACACCATTGAAAACGGCGTGACCGGTTTCCTGTTCGACGAATCCACGGCCGAGAGTTACCAGGAAGCCCTGAGCCGGGCCTTCAAGGTTTTTGCCTTCCCCGAGCTGCTCAATGCCATGCGCTGCCGGGCCATGGCCGCGCCTTTCAACTGGTGCAAGGCGGTCGAACCGTACGCCGAACTCTACGAAAAACTGGTGACCAAGGCGCTGGGTAAATCGGGCAAACATTGAGGTTTTCAAAGATGCCGTTACGGACCCTTGAGACCTGGCCCCACGGCGCAATCATGCTGGACGCAGAGCACACGCGTTTTGCCTTGTGGGCGCCAGATGCGTTTTACGTCAGTGTCGAACTGGAAGATGGGCAGTCCTTGCCACTCCTGCCCCAGGCAGATGGCTGGTTCGTGATCAACACCCGCAGCCCCGCCGGCACGCGTTACCGCTACAACATCGACGGTGAGCTGGAGGTGCCCGACCCGGCCTCCCGCGCGCAGGCCGGTGATATCGACTGCCACAGCGTGGTGGTCGATCCACTTGCCTATCAATGGCAACACCGCGCCTGGCTCGGGCGGCCGTGGAATGAGGCGGTGATCTACGAATTGCACGTCGGTGCGCTCGGCGGCTTCAGCGAAGTCGAGCAGCACCTGGCGCACCTCGTGGAGCTGGGCATCAGCGCGATCGAATTGATGCCGCTGGCGCAGTTCCCCGGTGATCGCAATTGGGGCTACGACGGGGTTCTGCCCTACGCGCCCCAAGCCTCCTACGGCACTCCCGAACAACTTAAACACCTGATCGACACCGCCCACGGCCATGGCCTGGCGGTGATTCTCGACGTGGTCTACAACCACTTCGGCCCGGACGGCAATTATCTGCATCGCTACGCCAAGGGCTTCTTCCGCGAAGACAAGCACACCCCGTGGGGTGCGGCCATCGACTTCCGGCGACGCGAGGTGCGGGACTTCTTCATCGACAATGCGTTGATGTGGTTGCTGGAGTACCGCTTCGATGGTTTGCGTCTGGACGCAGTACACGCCATCGAAGACCCTGACTTTCTTCAGGAACTGGCGCAAAAGGTTCGCCAGCAAACCGATCCGGCCAGGCATGTGTGGCTGACCGTTGAAAACGAACACAACCAGGCCAGTCTGCTGGAAGAAGGTTTCGACGCGCAGTGGAACGACGACGGCCACAACGCCTTGCACGTATTGCTGACCGGCGAAACCGACGCCTATTACGCCGACTATGCGCAAAACCCGACTGAACAACTGGCGCGCTGCCTGAGCCAGGGCTTTGTGTTTCAGGGCCACGTGACCCGTCACGGTACAACCCGCGGTGAGCCCAGCGGTCATTTGCCGCCCAGTGCTTTTGTGCTGTTTCTGCAAAACCACGACCAGATCGGCAACCGCGCCTTGGGCGAACGGCTGCATCAACTGGCCAATCCCGACGCGCTTAAGGCAGCCACCGCATTACTGCTGTTGTCACCGATGATCCCGCTGATGTTCATGGGCGACGAGTTCGCTGCCGAGCAACCGTTCCTGTTCTTCACCAGCCATCACGGTGAACTCGCGGAGTTAGTCCGCGAGGGACGACGTAACGAGTTTGCAGCGTTCAGCGCGTTTGCCGATCCGCACAAACGCGAGCAGATTCCCGACCCCAACGCGCGCCAGACCTTTGAGGCTTCACGCCCCAAGCTGACATCAACCCGCCAATCCGCCATGCACGATCTGTATCGCCAACTGTTGCAGATCCGTCATCAGCAGATCATTCCCCGCCTGCCCGGTGCTCAAGCACTGGGCGCCGAGATGCTGGCCGCCGGCGCAGTAACGGCGCGCTGGCGACTGGGCGATGGCAGCCTGCTGTGCATTGACCTGAACCTCAGCGACACACCTGTGGTCCACACCCCACAGGCCGACGCTTCGTTGTTGTTCGAATACCCGCCACAGTCAGCCGGCCTGTTGGATCAGGGCACGCTTGCCCCGTATTGCGCGCTAGTCAGCCTCACGGCCGCAGCCCCTTTGCTAACCCCGGATGGAGAGCGCCAATGAGCGATGCGCAACTGGAAATACTGGCCAGCCGAGCTGGCCTGGCTGTCGATTGGATCGACGCCAACGGCCGCCCACAGAAAGTCGCCCCATCGGTGTTACGCAACGTCCTCACCGGACTCGGCCACCCGGCCGGCAGTGCCCAGGAAATCGACGCCAGCCTGCTGGAACTGCAGCAGGTGCAACAGACCCGGCACCTGCCGCCGCTGCTGACCGCCGACTTCGGTGTCGGCCTCAGCCTGGCACATTACTTTGAGCCCGAAACACCGTGCGAAATTCACCTTGAAGATGGTTCGCGGCTCAACCTGAAACTGGATGCCGAGGCGATATTGCCCGGCCTGATCCCGGTCGGTTATCAGCACGTCAGCATCGACGGACAGGAATTTACCTTGGCCGTGGCACCGACTCGCTGCCACAGCGTCGGCGATGCCGTCGACAGTCCGATACCGCGCGCCTGGGGCCTGAGCGTGCAGCTGTACTCGCTGCGTCGTCCGGGCGATGGCGGTTTCGGCGATACCCAGGCGCTGGAAGACCTGGCCCGGGTCGCCGGCGAACGCGGTGCCGAAGCGCTGGCGATCAGTCCCCTGCATGCGATGTTCGGCAGCGACACCCAGCGTTACAGCCCTTATTCGCCGTCCAGCCGCTTGTTCCTCAACAGCCTGTACGCTGCGCCCGGCGCCATCCTGGGTGATCGAGCGTTGCGTACGGCGATTGATGCCACAGGCCTGGCGGCAGAACTCAAGCACCTTGAAGCATCACCGTTGATTGATTGGCCGGTGGCGGCCGAAGCCAAACATCGTCTGTTGCAGGCGTTGTACGAAGGCTTTGTGCAGGGCGAACACCCGTTGCATGCCGACTTCAGCAGCTTCCGCCACGCCGCTGGCGAAGCCCTGGAAAACCACTGCCGCTTTGAAGCCATTCAAGAGTCCCGCGCCGCCAAGGGTGAAAGCCTCGACTGGCGGCAGTGGCCCGAACAATGGCAAGACCCGCGCAGCGCGGCCCTGGCCGAATTCGCTGAAGAGAACGCCGGACGCATCGGCTTCTTTGCCTTCTGCCAATGGCTGATCACCCGCTGCCTGGAACGCGCACAAACCGCCGCCCGCAGCGCGGGCATGAGCATTGGCTTGATCGCCGATCTGGCGGTGGGTGCCGATGGCGGTGGCAGCCAGGCCTGGAGTCGTCAGGACGAGTTGCTCGCCTCGCTGACCGTGGGCGCCCCCCCCGACATCCTTAACCGCACCGGTCAGGGCTGGGGGATTTCCGCGTTCTCGCCCGAAGGTCTGGTACGCAATGGCTTTCGTGCCTTCATCGAAATGCTCCGCGCCAATTTTGCTCACGCCGGTGGCCTGCGCATCGATCACGTCATGGGCCTGCAACGTCTGTGGGTGATCCCCAATGGCGCGTCACCCGCCGACGGCGCCTACCTCTATTACCCGGTGGACGACCTCCTGCGTTTGCTGACCCTCGAGTCCCATCGGCATCAGGCCATCGTCCTCGGTGAAGACCTCGGCACGGTGGCTGACGGTCTGCGAGAAAAGCTCATCGCCCGCTCGATCCTCGGCATGCGCGTGCTGCTGTTCGAACAGGACAACGCGCACTTCAAACCGATACTCGACTGGCCGGACAACGCCCTCGCGACCACCAGCACCCATGACCTGCCGACGCTCAATGGCTGGTGGCATGGCCGCGATATCGACTGGAACGCCCGACTGGGGCTGGTCGACGCCGAGGGTGAAATCGCATGGCGCCACCACCGCGAACGCGAGCGTGAAGGCCTGCGCCGGGTGTTGAGCGAGGACCCGCAGAACTTTCGCGAAGAGTCCCATGAAACCGATCAGGTGCTCGACGCCGCGATACGTTTCCTCGGTCATACCCGTGCGCCGCTGGTGTTGCTGCCGCTGGAAGATGCCCTGGGCATCGAGCAGCAGGCCAACTTGCCCGGCACCACCGACACGCACCCCAACTGGTCCCGACGCTTGCCCGGCGACAGTGAAGCCTTGCTCGATGACCCGGACGCCGCCCGGCGCCTGGAACTGCTCGCCTGTGCGCGGCTTCAGGCGGCCGAGCGTGACCAATGAAGCAAACGCTTATCCAACCGCTGCGGGCAACCCTGCGGCTGCAGTTCCATAAAGATTTCACGCTGGACGATGCGGTGCCGCTGGTGCCGTACTTCGCCAGCCTCGGCATCAGCCATGTCTATGCGTCACCGTTACTGAGTGCTCGCGCCGGCTCCATGCATGGCTACGACGTCGTGGACCCGACCACGGTCAACCCGGAGCTGGGCGGCGAAGCGGCGCTGCGGCGATTGGTCAGCGTATTGCGCGAGCAGAACATGGGGCTGATCCTCGACATCGTCTCCAACCACATGGCCGTCGGCGGTGGCGATAATCCCTGGTGGCAGGATTTGCTGGAATGGGGACGCCTGAGCCCTTACGGCGAATTCTTCGATATCCAGTGGCATTCACCCGACCCGTTGATGGAAGGCCAGTTGTTGCTGCCCTTCCTCGGCAGCGACTACGGCATCGCCTTGCAGGATGGCACCCTGCCCCTGCGCTTCGATGCGCAAAAGGGCGCGTTTTATGTCGAGCACTATGAGCATCACTTCCCGATCTGCCCGATCCATTACGGCGAACTGCTCAGAACCGATGACCCGCTGACCGCCGAATCGCTCAAGTCGCTGGCAGACCGTTTCAGCACGTTGAGCTACCAGACCGACGCCCACAGTCTGGCGATACCACTCAAAGCAGAGCTGCGTGAACTGGCCAATGATCCGGCGATTCTGCAAGCCATCCAGCAAAACCTCAGCGCCTACGACTCGCTCACCGACGAAGGTTTCCAGCGCCTGCACCCGTTGCTTGAACACCAAAGCTATCGCCTGGCCAGTTGGCGCACGGCGGCAGATGACATCAACTGGCGGCGTTTTTTCGATGTCAACGAACTGGGCGGCCTGCGAGTCGAACGCCCCGCCGTGTTCGAAGCCACCCACGCGAAAATCTTCGAGCTGGTGGCCGAAGGTCTGGTCGATGGCCTGCGCATCGACCACATCGACGGCCTCGCCGACCCTCGAGGTTACTGCCGAAAACTGCGGCGGCGGGTCGACAGCCTGTCGCCGGATCGGCACCTGCCGATCTACGTCGAGAAGATCCTCGGCGAGGGTGAAACCCTGCACCGTGACTGGTCGGTGGATGGCACCACGGGTTACGAGTTCATGAATCAGCTGTCGCTGCTGCAACACGCTCCCGAAGGCGCCGACACCTTGGGCGAACTGTGGAATCGCTACAGCGAGCGGCCCGCCGATTTTCGTCAGGAAGCGCAACTCGCCCGCCAGCAGATCCTCAACGGTTCCCTCGCCGGAGACTTCGAAAGCGTCGCCCAGGCCCTGTTGCAAGTGGCCCGGGATGACCTGATGACTCGCGATCTGACCCTCGGTGCGATCCGTCGGGCGTTGCAGGAACTGATCGTGCATTTCCCGGTGTACCGCACCTATATCAGCCCCTGTGGGCGTTCGGCGCAAGACGATGTGTTTTTCCAGCAAGCCATGGACGGTGCGAGGCTTACCCTCGGCGAGGCCGACTGGCCGGTGCTCGATTGCCTGGCCAGCTGGCTGGGGGGTGAACCCTGGCGCAAACACCCGTTGGGCCGGCCGCGCAAGATGCTCAAGCATGCCTGTGTGCGTTTTCAGCAACTGACGTCGCCGGCGGCAGCGAAGGCTGTGGAGGACACCGCGTTCTATCGCTCGGCGACATTGTTGTCGCGCAATGACGTGGGCTTCAGCACCGAGCAGTTCAGCGCGCCGGTGGCTGATTTCCATGCGGTTTGCATCAACCGTCTCGAAACGTTCCCCGATAATTTGCTGGCCACCGCGACCCACGACCACAAACGCGGCGAAGACACCCGCGCGCGCCTGGCGGTGCTGAGCGAGCGCAGTGCCTGGTACGCCGAGCAAGTCCCGCTCTGGCGGACCCTCGCCCGCCCCCTGCGCGACGACGACCAGATGCCGACTGCGGGCGATGAGTTGATCCTCTATCAAGCGATCCTCGGCAGTTGGCCGCTCGATTTGCGCAGTGATGATCAAGCAGCTCTGGAGAACTACGCTCAACGTGTGTGGCAGTGGCAACAGAAAGCCTTGCGCGAAGCCAAGTTGCAAAGCAGCTGGAGCGCGCCGAACGAGGCTTACGAACAAGCGGTTCACCAATTCCTGCAACGTCTGCTTCTGAGCCCCGAAAGTGAACTGTTACGCACTGCCCTCGGCAAAGCAGCCAAAAGTATCGCCGTCCCCGGCGCCCTCAACGGGTTGGCGCAAACCTTGCTGCGCATGACAGTGCCGGGGGTGCCGGACCTTTATCAGGGCAACGAGTACTGGGACTTCTCGCTGGTCGATCCTGACAACCGCCGGCCGGTGGATTACGTCAGCCGTCAGCAGTCGTTGCAGACGCCATTGGCACTGCCCGAGCTGTTGGCTGACTGGCGGGACGGGCGTATTAAACAAACGCTGATCGCTCAAGTGTTGAACCTGCGGCTGGAGCACACCGAACTGTTTCGGCGAGGGACGTATCAAGCCCTTGAAGTCGTCGGCAGCCAGGCTCACCGGGTGCTCGCATTTGCTCGCTCGCTGGAAGGAAAACGCGCCATCGTAATCGTACCGATACGTTGCGCCGAACTGCTGAAAAACAGTGCCGAACCCCGGATTGAAGCGCCGCTGTGGGGCGATACACGGGTCAAATTACCGTTCACCGACCCTGATGAAAATTTGAAGGGACTTTTTTCAAGCACAACAGTCACACAGCAAAGGGAGCTGAACATCAGCGACGCGCTAGTGGATTTCCCGATCAATCTTTTTATCCAAACTACCCAAATTTGAGTTCAGTTCAGGAGCATTGCGATGAGCACTAACGATAAACGCATCCGCGAATTCGCCTATCAGATCTGGGAATCGGAAGGAAAACCCGAGGGTCAAGACGCTCGCCACTGGGAGATGGCCCGCAAACTGGCTGAAGCCGAAGCCCTGGCACCGAGCAAATCGCCAAAAGCCGCTGGCAGCAAAACCGCCGCCGCCAAGGCCCCAGCCAGTAAACCCAATGGCAAGGCGGCGGAGCCAAAAACCAAAGCCAAGCCCGCCGCTGCCTCCAAGGTCATCCCGCCGGGCGAAAAAGCCACCGAGAAAAAGCCTCGAGCAGCGCGTAAACCGCCCGCTGTCTGACGCCTCTCACCTGTGTCCTGATTGACCTCGTGGCGAGCCTTCTCGCCACCGAGGGCTCGCTCGCCCTCAAAAAAAACCAGAGCCAAGAACCGTCCCCCCTTTGCAGGAGCAACTATGACCAATCCAAAAAAAGCCGCGCCAGAACCTCAGGTCGAGGCCTCGCGAATCCGTGAAGGCTTGCCCTTCCCACTGGGCGCGACCTGGGATGGCCTGGGGGTCAACTTTGCCTTGTTTTCCGCCAATGCCACCAAGGTCGAGCTGTGCATCTTCGATGATGCCGGCGAGGTCGAACTGGAACGCATCGAACTGCCGGAATACACCGACGAGATCTACCACGGCTACCTGCCCGACGCGCATCCGGGGATGATCTACGGCTACCGTGTCTATGGCCCGTACGACCCGGCCAACGGTCATCGCTTCAACCACAACAAACTGCTGATCGACCCCTATGCCAAACAATTGGTCGGCCAGCTGAAATGGTCCGAAGCGTTGTTCGGCTACACCATCGGCCACCCCGACGCCGACCTCAGTTTCGATGAACGCGACAGCGCGCCCTTCGTGCCCAAGTGCAAGGTGATCGACCCGGCTCACACCTGGGGCCGCGACCATCGGGTCAGCGTGCCGTGGGACAAGACGATCATTTATGAAACTCACGTGCGCGGCATCAGCATGCGTCACCCTTCCGTCCCCGAGAACCTGCGTGGCACCTTCGCCGGGTTGATGGTCGATGACGTGCTGGAACACATCCGCAAGCTCGGCGTGTCAACTGTGGAATTGCTACCGATTCACGCCTTCGTCAACGACCAGCATCTGTTGCACAAAGGCATGACCAATTACTGGGGCTACAACAGCATCGCGTTCTTCGCCCCCGACCCGCGCTACCTGGCCAGCGGCAAGATCGACGAGTTCAAGGAGATGGTCGCGCACCTGCACGAAGCCAATCTTGAAGTGATCCTCGACGTGGTCTACAACCACACCGCCGAGGGCAATGAGCAAGGCCCGACCCTGTCCATGCGCGGCATCGACAACGCCTCCTACTACCGCTTGATGCCCGACGACAAGCGCTTCTACATCAACGATTCCGGCACCGGCAACACCCTGGACCTGAGTCACCCTTGCGTACTGCAAATGGTCACCGATTCCCTGCGTTACTGGGCTACGGAAATGCACGTGGACGGTTTCCGCTTCGACCTGGCGACCATTCTCGGGCGCTACCACGATGGCTTCGACGAACGTCACAGCTTCCTTGTGGCCTGCCGTCAGGACCCGGTGCTGCGTCAGGTGAAGATGATTGCAGAAGCCTGGGATTGCGGCCCCGGTGGCTATCAGGTCGGTAACTTTCCGCCCGGCTGGGTCGAGTGGAATGACAAATTCCGCGACACCGTGCGTGCGTTCTGGAAAGGCGACGACGGCCAACTGGCGGACTTCGCCAGTCGCATGACCGCCTCCGGCGAGATGTTCAATCAGCGTGGCCGGCGGCCGTACGCCTCAGTGAATTTCGTCACCGCCCACGACGGTTTCACCCTCAACGACCTGGTGTCGTACAACGACAAACACAACGAAGCCAACGACGAGAACAATCAGGACGGCAGCAATAACAACCTCTCCTGGAACCACGGCGTCGAAGGCCCGACCGACGATCCCGAGATCAATGAGCTACGTCAGCGGCAGATGCGCAATTTCTTTGCCACGCTCCTGCTGTCCCAAGGCACGCCGATGCTGGTGGCCGGCGACGAATTCGCCCGCACCCAGGAAGGCAACAACAACGCCTATTGCCAGGACAGCGAGATCGGTTGGGTCAATTGGGACCTGGGCGAAGACGGCAAAGCCCTGCTCAAGTTTGTTAAACGCCTGATCAAGTTGCGCCTGGCCTACCCGATCCTGCGTCGTGGTCGGTTCCTGGTGGGCAATTACAACGAGGACATCGGCGTCAAGGACGTCACCTGGCTCGCGCCGGATGGCAGCGAAATGTCCATCGAACAATGGGAGGAAGGCCATGGTCGCTGCCTCGGCATGCTGCTCGATGGCCGCGCCCAGGAAACCGGTATCCGCCGCAAGGGCGGTGACGCGACCCTGTTGCTGGTGGTCAACGCGCACCACGACATCGTCAATTTCACCTTGCCGCAAGTACCTGACGGCTATCACTGGACGTGCATGATCGACACCAATCAACCGTCGATTCGCGGGCAGGAACGCTTCGAGTTCGGACACGAATATTCCGTCACCGGTCGTTCTCTGCTGCTGTTCGAATTGCAGCATGAGGAAGAAGAGTGAAATGGACCTTCAGGGATTTCTCCAGCGTCAGCCAGCGGACTACGCCGACACTCAGGCGTTAGGCCGGTGCCTGCGGGCGCTGGTTGAGGCGGGTCTTGATCAGCTTCCGTTGCCCGGCGGTGGCCAGACACTGGCAAGATTTCAGCGCCTGGCCGAGGTCGGCGGTCATGATCTGGGGTTGTGCAAGTTGTACGAAGGCCATACCGACGCTTTGGCGATCATCCAGCAACTCGGCGGTTCACCGACGCCTTCCAGCACGTGGGGCATTTGGGCTGCAGAACCACCGCAAGCGCGCGTGCAAGTCAGGCCGCAAGGTCCGATGGTTGTGTTGAATGGGCGCAAGGCCTGGTGTTCAGGCGCTTCGGTGTTGAGTCATGCATTGCTCACGGCATGGGATCATCACGACCGGCAGCAATTGGTTGCGGTGGCGCTGGATCAACCCGGCGTGACCGTTACGGATCAGGGCTGGGAAGCCGTCGGAATGAGTGCCACCGGCAGCGTCGAGGTGCTGTTCGAAGGCGCCGAAGCACAAGCCATTGGCAACCCCGGTGATTACCTGCAACGTCCCGGCTTCTGGCAAGGCGGAATCGGCATTGCCGCTTGCTGGTACGGCGCGGCACAGAGCATCGCCGAACGCCTGCGCAGCCATTGCGCTCAACTTGGAGAACCCCACGCCCTCGCCCACCTGGGCGCGGTCGACAGTGCGCTGCATGCTGCCGCCGAGGTATTGCGGGTCAGCGCATTGATGATCGACGCCGCTGCGCTGGACGACGCCGAACTGCTGGCCCTGCGCGCCCGGGCGGTGGTGGAACACGCTGTCGAACAGGTCATGCTGCACGTCGGCCATGCCCTCGGCGCGGGCCCCTATTGCAAAGATCGACAGTTCGCCCGTTTGATCGCCGACCTGCCGGTGTTCCTGCGTCAAAGCCACGCCGAACGGGATCTTGCAGCGCTTGGGCAGAAAGTACTTTCGGGGACATGGGCGCTATGAAAACCAATCCGATTGTCGGCCAGGGAACGCCTCTGCATTTATGGCAAACCTCAAGCCATCTGGCGCAGTTGCCAGTGACCGACATCCTGACGCTGGTGCCGCAAGGCTCGCGCGCCGTGATCATCGCGCCCCATCCGGATGACGAAGTGCTGGGGTGCGGCGGCTTTCTGCAATTGCTCGCTGCAGCCGGCCGGCCGCTGCAACTGATCTCCGTCACCGATGGCAGTGCCAGCCATCCCGGTTCCGAGCGCTGGCCGGTGGAACGCCTGAGCGCGGTCCGCCCGCAGGAATCGGCCCAGGCCTTGCGCCGTCTCGGCCTGCCGTTGCACAGCCTGAAATGGCTGCGCGGTGGTTTCGCCGACAGTCAGGTGGCGGCACGGGAAGCCGAGTTGTGCGAGTTCATCGAACGTCATCTGCGGCCCAACGATGTGGTCTTTACCACGTGGCGTGAAGACGGCCATTGCGATCACGAGGCGGTGGGGCGTGCCAGTGCCGAAGCGGCGAAACGGGTCGGTGCGACGCTGCATGAGCTGCCCGTCTGGACCTGGCACTGGGCAACCCCCGAAGACAGTTTCGTGCCTTGGCACCGGGCGCGAAAGATTCTGTTGGCCCCGGCGCTGGTGGCGCGCAAACGTCACGCCATTCATGCCTTCGCCAGCCAACTGGAGGGCGACCCGACAATCGGCTTGCCACCGGTGCTGGCACCGTATGTGCTGGACCGGTTACTGCAACCGTTTGAAGTGGTGTTTGTATGAGCATCGAGGATCGCTATTTCGACGGCTTGTTCGCCGGCAACGACGATCCCTGGGCGTTCCGTCAGCGCTGGTACGAACAGCGCAAACGCGCCATAACGCTGGCTGCACTGCCCCGACCGCACTACCGCGCGATCTTCGAACCCGGTTGTGCCAACGGGGAACTGAGCGCTGATCTGGCCACTCGCTGCGATCGCCTGTTGTGTTGCGATACGGCAGCCGCCGCCGTGGCGCTGGCTCGCACTCGTCTGAGTCTGTTCGACCATGCCGAAGTCCGCCAAAGCCGTCTGCCGGGGGATTGGCCGAAGGAGCAGTTTGACCTGATCGTGCTCAGCGAAGTCGGTTATTACCTGGATGCCGAAGACCTCAAGCGCCTGATCGAACACGCCGCCCGCTCACTGACCACCGACGGCCAGCTCCTGGCCTGCCACTGGCGCCCACCGATCGATGGCTGCCCGCTGAACGCCCGGCAGGTCCATGACCTGCTTCACGAACAGTTGCACTTGCCGCGCCTGGTCCTGCATCAGGAGGCCGATTTCCTGTTGGAACTCTGGAGCCGTGAACCGCGCTCCGTGGCCGCGCTGGAGGGCTTGCGATGATTGGCATTTTGATCCCGGCGCATAACGAAGAAGAGTTGATCGAGCAGTGCATACGGGCCGCCCTGCGCGCCGCGTGCCATGAACGGCTGGAGGGTGAAACGGTCCTGGTGCTGGTGGTGCTCGACAGTTGCACTGACCGATCCTCAGAGATTGTTGACAGCTATCCGGTGCACAGCCTGGCGATCGAGGCGTGTAATGTCGGCCAGGCGCGCGCCGCGGGTGCACGGTTTCTACTGGATCGGGGGGTGCGCTGGATTTCCTGCTCCGACGCCGACAGCCGGGTTACCAAGGACTGGCTGGTGGCGCAACTGGACCTCGGTGCCGACGCGGTCTGCGGCACAGTCACGGTGGATGCTTGGCACGCGTCATTCGATGAGTCGGCGCAAATTCGCTATCACCAGCACTACCAGGCCCGAGAAGGTCATCGTCATATCCATGGTGCCAACCTGGGCATCAGTGCCGAGGCTTACCGGCGTGCCGGTGGTTTCGAACCGCTGGCCAGTGACGAAGATGTACAACTGGTGCGACAACTCGAGCGCTGCGGGGCGAATATTGCCTGGAGCCAGCGTCCGCAGGTGCTCACGAGTGCCCGACTGGACAGCCGCGCACGGGGAGGATTTGGTGATTTTTTGCGGGACATGGTGCAGGTCGGATAAAAAAACGTACCGGAGGGAACGCCGAGGCGACGAATAGCGTGACATGAGCAATACTCTGCTCGCGGCAATCCAGGGTTTGGAGCGCTGCACATTGCTATCAACGAGAACAAGGACGTAGCCATGAAATCGGTCTCCATCAGTGAAAGCAGCCTGGCAGTACAAATCTGGAACAGCGCCCCGCAACTGGACAACATTCCTGTCATCAGTACTCAGACCCTGGTCCCCGCCGGCGCACGCGCCGTGGTGATTGCTCCACACCCCGGCGATGAAGTCGTGACCTGCGGCGGCCTGCTGCAGTTGCTCAGCGCCCTGGGACATCCGCTCCAGTTAATCTCGATTACCGACGGCAGCGCCAGCCATCCGGGCTCGCAACAGTGGTCGGAGAAACGCTTGAGCGTGTTCCGCCCCCAGGAAAGCCTCGAAGCCTTGCGCCGGCTTGGGCTGCCGATGCACAGCCTCAAATGGATTCGTGGCGGCTTCACCGACAACGCCCTGGCTGAACGGGAATTTCAGATGACTCAGTTCATTGCCCGTTATTTACGCCCCGGGGATGTGGTGTTCAGTACCTGGCGCGAGGATGGCATTGTCGACCATGACGCCGTCGGCCGGGCTAGCGTCAAGGCCGCGGCCATGGTCGGGGTGGCGTTCAACGAAGTACCGGTCTGGGCCTGGCACTGGCCAACGCGTGATCGAGGGCTCATCCCGTGGCATCGCGCGCGCAAGGTTCGCCTGGACACCTGGACCGTCGCGCGCAAAAGCCACGCCACCCACGCCTATGCCAGCCAGCTCGACGGCGAGCCGGCCATCGGCCTCGCCCCGCTGCTGCCCCCGGTGCTTCTGGAGCGGATACGGTTGCCTTATGAAATTGTCTTCGTCTGACGTAGCGCTGGTAGCAGCCTGTAGATACCGTCTTGACCCTCACCGGGCAAGCGCAAGTTTCGGGTCATAGGGTTGGCCCGACTTGAGTCTGCTGGAAAGCCATCGCCAGTTGCAACTCCAGCTACTGTGCCAACTGCTCGAATCCTTGCCCGACGATGCGCCGGTGATTATCGCCGGTGACTTCAATGACTGGCAGCTGCAAGGCAACACTGCCCTCGCCCGACGCGACTATCTGCATGAAGCCTTCGAGCGCCACCACGGTCGCCCGGCAAAAACCTATCCTGCGCGTTTTCCGCATCTGCGCCTGGATCGGATTTATTTGCGCAACGCCAGCAGTCATGAGCCGCGAATACTGGGGCACAAGCCCTGGACGCATTTGTCGGATCACTTGCCATTGGCGGTGGAAGTGCATCTTTGAAACGCCATTAGCTTCGTAGACTGCTGTGCCGGCCTGCGCCTATGGGGCAACCGCACTGCGGGCTGGCCCACCGTCACACACACATGCGCAACTTCGAAAACGTACGGCGCACCAAAGACGTCGTCGACGAATCAACCGGCATCGCACTTAATGTCGGACGCTTCCTCGAATTTTCAGACGCTTTCATGCGTTTAGCGGACGCGTTTAAAGACACTCGGTGTTACGACCTAACGGCTACAACGCCTTGCGTCGTTACCTACACGTGCGCCAGAATCCGCCGGCTTGTGCGGCTTGATGCCGGGCTATATCGTTTGCTGGTCACTGCAAAACAGTGATCGGGTTTGGTAGCCCGGATATAAGGAATGCACAGCATCACCATTCGCGGCGTTTTTTTCGTCTCGGCACTATGGTGGTCATGCGCAGGGCACCTTCGGGTGCGCCGGTTTCCTTATGTCCCGGTCTACCAACCTGCGTATGGCCACCACCCTTCGTTTGGTAGCGAGGTTGGTTGGCTCTTATTCACGGCATAAGGAGTTCTAACTATGTTCAAGGTAACGCCCAACCCCCCTAATACCGGTCCGGTACCCTACGACGCCTTTATTGATCTTGACCCCAAGAAAATGAAAGAGGCGGCCGACCGCGCACTCAGCTTCTACCTCAACCCCGGGGCGTCGAAAACGCAGATACCGCCCTACAAGCCCAGCACCATTTTCACCATCGACGCAGCGGTGGATGACGAAACGTTGCTCGTCGATGCCTGCGAATCGTTGGCATCAGCCAGCGCCATGGTCAACGATCTCACCGCCTTGACGGATGGCCCACGACGCCAAACGATGCTGGTGCTGCAAAGGATGATCATGTTGGGTGAGTTAGCGGTCAATCGAGTACTGGATAACCACAAGCCTGGGTAGTCGCCAGGCGGGTAGCGAGGGCGCCTGCGTCATCGCTGTTTAGCAGCATTCAAAGGTCTCTTTCGACTCCGACGGTGCCTTGACCGGTCGCCTCGGCGCTCGACTCAAAGGCCGCTACCAAGTCAGTGGACGACCACTGGAACCTATATACGAGCCAACCTGTGGCACACCCTTTCCGGTACCGACTCGGTAACCTTCGACGGCGCGGACCGGATCGATACCGAGCAAAAATCGTCATCGGCCGACCTCGGTGTCGGCTTTGTGCTTAGCCTCGCGAAAACCGTGAGCGTGTATGGCGGAGTCGACTACACCAGCAATATCGACAGCAATCAGCTGCGCGCAACGGCCGCAAATGTCGGTGCCAGGGTGAGTTGGTAGACCGGTAGCCAACTATCAAAACCGCTCTGGAACGCGGATTTTTTGACGATTTTTCGAACAAACAAGACCTTAGATGTGCGGCGTAAATCAGTCACTTGCAAGTCCTAAAATACACATACCATTTATCGGCCATTTTCTTGACGCGATGTCAAGGGTCTTCTTAGCTACACGTTACTACCCCCGGAAATACACCATGGGGCAAATCCCGAGACACCCGCAAAATCGGGCGGCCAGAGGCTTGCCCCACTATATTCGGTCGCCCCTCATTCGGGGTAGGAGAGACGCCAGAGCGAGATACCGCACGCGATTGCAAGGTAGACCTCCATGAAAACTTCTTTCACCCAACATGAGATCAAAGTTACTTTTTGCACTGTCTCGAGTTCACTACTCCTGTGCTCGTCCATGGAAGTACAGGCAGGGCCGGCAGAGGATGAAACCACGCCTTGGTATCGTCAGGATGTTCCGGTCATGACTTTACCCGCCGTCACTTTCTCCGCCCCCTCCTCCGGCCGTTTCAGCGCCGCCTCCGATCCACGAAGTTCGCGCCTGACCATCGAGGACGCTGCGCCTTCGGCCTGGGATCAGGTGTATGGACAGGCCTCACGGCAGGCGCAAACCGATGTTCTGGCTCAGGGATTTGCTATCCCTGGCAGTAGCGAATTCAAAGGTCCGGCGATCCTGACTCTGCAAAGCGGTAGCGGTCATACCCAGCGGGTCGGACTGGTTGGCGGCATCACTCAGTTACAAGGCAACAGCAACGGGCTGCTGACCGGCCCCGCCCTTGCTGACCCCGGCAACGACACCCTCAACCTCGAAGGCCAAAGCCTCGGCGCTTACTGGAGTCTGACCGGGCCACAAGGCTGGCACGTGGATTTGACGGCCAGCGGCGGCCGGCTCAACGGTTATACCCGCAATGACCAGGGCGCCCGACAAGCGACCGAGGGCAGCGCGGTGACGCTGTCGGTAGAAGGTGGTTTCCCCATTGGCCTTAGCGATCACTGGGTAGTCGAACCCCAGGCGCAATTGATCAATCAACGCATTACCCTGGACACCCCGTATGCCGGGTCAGGCAATGCCTCGTCCAGCGATCTGACGTCCTGGAGCGGCCGGGTCGGTGCACGGTTGAAAGGTAGTTACGACATCAACGGCCTGGGGGTCGAACCCTATGTGCGAACCAACGTGTGGCACACGGTCTACACCAGCGATACCGTGAACCTCGATCAGGTCGAGAAGATCAGCAGCAGCCGCTATTCATCGACCGTCGAAGTGGGTTTGGGCTTGGTGGCCAGAGTGACGCCCGCCGTGAGTCTCTACGTCAGCGCCGACTACAGCAGTAGTGTGGATGAGAATGATTTGAACGGGTTGATTGGGAGTTTGGGGGTGCGGATGCGTTGGTAGAAAGATCAAAAGATCGCAGGCTCCGCCAGCTCCTACAGGAGGTACACCGACCCAATGTAGGAGCTGGCGAAGCCTGCGATCTTTTCGGTCAACCCTCCGGACGCAGCATCAACACCGCCAGCGGCGGCAGGTTCAATACCAACGAGAGTGCCTGGCCATGGCTCGGCTCTTCCTCGGTAAACGCCCCGCCGCTGTTGCCATAGTTCGAACCGGCGTAGGTGGCAGCATCGCTGTTGATCACCTCGGTCCAACGCCCGGCAAACGGTACGCCGATGCGATAACCCTCACGCGGCACCGGCGTGAAGTTAGCCACCACCAATACCGGCCGCCCATCCCTGCTCCAGCGCATGAAGGCGTAGACGCTGTTGATTGCATCATCACCAATCAACCACTGGAAGCCTTGCGGCGCGTCGTCCTGGTCATGCAGCGCCGGCTCTTCGCGATACAGCCGATTAAGATCGCCGACGAGTTTCTGCACACCTTTGTGTTCCGAGTACTGCAGCAAGTACCAGTCGAGTTGCTGATCGTGGTTCCACTCACGCCACTGACCAAACTCGCAGCCCATGAACAACAGCTTCTTGCCCGGATGCGCCCACATGAAACTGAGGTAGGCGCGCAGGTTGGCGAATTTCTGCCAGCGGTCGCCGGGCATCTTGTCGATCAGCGAGTGCTTGCCGTGTACCACCTCGTCGTGGGAGATCGGCAGGATAAAACGCTCGGACCAGGCATACACCAGACCGAAACTCAGTTCGTTGTGGTGATGGGCGCGGTACACCGGGTCCTGCTGGATGTAGTGCAGCGAATCGTGCATCCAGCCCATGTTCCACTTGTAGTCGAAGCCCAGTCCGCCCTGTTGCGTGCCCTGGCTGACACCCGGCCATGCGGTGGATTCTTCGGCAATCACCAGCGCGCCGGGGGCTTCGAGGTCGACCACGTCATTGAGATGGCGCAGGAAGTCGATGGCTTCGAGGTTTTCCCGACCGCCGTGACGGTTCGGCACCCATTCGCCGGCCTTGCGCGAGTAATCGCGATACAGCATCGAAGCCACAGCATCGACCCGCAGACCGTCGACGTGGAAATGTTTGAGCCAGTGCAGCGCCGAGGCCAGCATGTAGCCGTGCACTTCGGTGCGACCCAGGTTGTAGATCAGCGTGTCCCAGTCCTGATGGAAGCCTTCCTGCGGGTTGCCGTATTCGTACAGCGCGGTGCCGTCGAATTGCGCCAGGCCGTGGGTATCGGTCGGAAAATGTGCCGGCACCCAGTCGAGGATCACGCCGATGTCGGCCTGGTGGCAGGCATTGACGAACGCGGCGAAGTCATCCGGCGTACCGTAGCGGGCGCTCGGGGCGAATTGCGACAGCAACTGATAGCCCCAGGACCCGCCGAACGGGTGTTCCATGATCGGCATCAGCTCGATGTGGGTAAAACCCAGATCCTTCACGTAAGGAATCAGCCGCTCGGCCAGCTCATGCCAGGTGTACTGGCGGGCGACCTCGCCCAGATCATCCAGCTCACATTGCCACGAGCCAGCGTGCAATTCGTAGATCGACAGCGGAGCACTCACCCGATGACGGTCGCCCCGGGATTGCATCCACTCCTGATCCTGCCACTCGATGTTCAGCGGCGAAGCGACTTTTGACGCGGTGTCCGGCGGCAGCGAGGTGGCCAGCGCCATCGGGTCGGCCTTGAGCGGCAGAATGCCGTGGGTACCGAGGATTTCGTATTTGTACGTTTCCCCCGCTTGCATGCGCGGGACGAAAATTTCCCACACGCCGGTAGGATGACGCAGGCGCATCGGGTGCCGGCGACCGTCCCAGTTGTTGAAGTCACCCACCACCGACACCCTTTTGGCGTTCGGTGCCCACACGGCGAAACGCACGCCTTCGACACCGTCGACCGTTTTCAGCTGCGCGCCCAGGCAAGCGCTGAGATCGCGGTGATTGCCTTCGGCGAACAGGTACAAATCCATCTCGCCGAGCAACGGACCAAAGCTGTAAGGATCTTCGGAAACCTGTTCGCCGCCAGCCCACCGGGTTCGCAGCAGATACGCCTGCGCCCGATCGAAGTGCCCGACGAACAGGCCCGGCGTCTGGGTGGCCTCAAGGTTGCCGAGTTCCTCCCCGGAGTCCTTGGCCAATACCTGCACGCTCAAGGCGTCCGGCAAATAGGCCCGAATGAATTGCCCGCCGGCACCATCGCCGTGGGGGCCGAGAATTGCAAAGGGGTCGTGATGTTCGGCGCGTACCAGCGCGTCGATGTCCCGCGATCTGGGCAGCAACGCTTCTTTAGCGTGACCCTGTTCCTTGTTCGAGAAACTCATGACTACTCTCCACCAAGATCGGAAAAGGGTTTAAGCCCTCTCAATAACCCATACAAACCGTGCAACGGCACGGGCAACCAGGTGGGGCGATTTTCTGCCTCATAGGCCACTTCATACGCTGCCTTCTCCAGGCCGAACAACGCCAATGCGGCGTCCTCGCCTTCCGGATCTTGCCATGCATGAGCAAGACTAGCTGCCGCCAGCCGATAAGCGTCGACAAATGCTTGTCTTGCTTCATTTAAATAGCGATCAGCGACACGTTGACGAGCGGCTTGGGCATCGGCCGTGTTGTCGACGTTGTGCACATTGATCGCCATCGCCGCAGCGTAGTCAAAAGAACGCAATACGCCACTGACGTCTTTGTACGGGCTGTGTTTTCCCCGTCGTTCGTGCAGCGGCCGCGCTGGCTCGCCTTCGAAGTCGATCAGGTAAGCGTCGCCCTTGATCACCAGCACCTGGCCCAGGTGCAAGTCGCCGTGGACGCGAATGCGCAGACCACCGGCGGCTTTTTTGCCCAGTTCCTGAACATGGCTGAGGATGGCTTTTTTGTTGTCCAGCAAACGACTGACCAAGGCTTTGTCTGCCGGGTTCAATTCGCTTTGATGCTGCTTGAGCAACTTCAGCGCGTACTCCAGTTGCGCCGTCACGTCCTTGGCCGAGGCCAAGGCATCTTTCTGGGAAGTGACCTGCGGGGCGAAGTCCTTGTTGTCGCTGGGCACCGCCAGCAGCTGATGCATTTCGCCCAGACGCTGACCGAGCATGCTGGCGAAGTCTCTCAGTTCACCCAAGGCGTTGTAGTGTTGCTCCTGCTCAGACATGGCGTCGGCCAGTTCGTCGCGCAGCGCCCGTTCGAGGTTGTTCTGGGTCCATTCCCAGGCGTCGCCCTGATTGCTCAAGTAGCCTTGAGCAATCATCAGCAGATTGTCCTCGCCCGCCGGATCACGGCGAACCACCGAACCCAGCAGCGGCGAGATATTGCGGAAACCGGCATGAGTCAGGTACGCGCTCATTTCCAGCTCCGGGTGCACGCCAGACGCGACCTTGCGGATCAGTTTCAACACCAGGCTGTTGCCGATCACCACCGAGCTGTTGGACTGTTCGGCGGACAGGTAACGCACTTCCGATTCCCCGGTCAGACCGAGTTTCGCCAGTTCCGACGTCGGCTCAAAGTGAATCTCGCCCGCGCTGGATGGCAATACGGAATTACTTTGTATGCTGTGCAAGACCGTATGCACAAAGGTGTCGAGGCTGAAGGCGTCGGTGATCAAACCGACCTGACGCACGCGCCGGACCCGAGACAAGGCCAGTTGCTGAGGCAGCGCGGCACCCACCTGATCTTCGGAGATAAAGCCGAACGGCAACTGATAGCGGCTGGTCTGGCCGCCACTGGTGACATCGATTTCACTCAACAGCACGGGGTGCATCGGATCGCCGAAGCGCACGCCGTAAGCGATGTTGACCTGTTCGATGGCCGCGTCCTTGCCGGCAAACCAGCGGCGATTCTGTAGCCAGCTCGGCAGGATGCTCTGCTCCAGTGTGTTGCGGGACGGCGCTTCGAGCAGTTCTTCCATGCGTTTCTTCAGCACCAGCGTGGTGAAGTCCGGCAGGCTTTGCGCCGGTTCCACGTGCCAGCTCGGCATCTGGTTTTCCGCCGCCAATACGAACCAATAGAAACCGTATGGGGCCAAGGTCAGCAGGAAATTCAACTGACCAATAGGCGGGAAGGCATTACCGCCGAGCATCTCCACCGGCACCATGCCGACGTAGGCCGACAGGTCCAGTTCCGCCGCTTGCGCGCTACGGGACACGTTGGCCACGCACAAGATGATTTCGTGCTTGCCGTCCGGCCCGGTGAATTCCCGGGTGTAGGCCAGGATCCGCCGGTTGCTCGGCGACAGCATTTTCAGCGTGCCGCGACCGAAGGCCTTGGACTGCTTGCGCACGGCGAGCATGCGGCGGGTCCAGTTCAGCAGCGAATGCGGGTCACCGGCCTGGGTTTCGACGTTGACCGACAGGTAACCGTATTGCGGGTCCATGATCGGTGGCAGCACAAGGCTAGCCGGATCGGCGCGGGAGAAACCGCCGTTACGGTCAATCGACCACTGCATCGGCGTGCGCACGCCGTCACGGTCGCCGAGATAGATGTTGTCACCCATGCCGATTTCATCGCCGTAATACATTGTCGGCGTGCCGGGCATCGACAGCAGCAGACTGTTGAGCAGCTCCACGCGACGACGGTCTCGTTCCATCAGCGGCGCCAAGCGGCGGCGAATGCCCAGGTTGATCCGCGCCCGACGGTCGGCCGCGTAGTAATTCCACAGGTAATCGCGTTCCTTGTCGGTGACCATTTCCAAGGTCAGCTCATCGTGGTTGCGCAGGAAAATCGCCCACTGACAGTTGGCCGGGATCTCCGGGGTCTGGCGCAGAATGTCGGTAATCGGGAAACGGTCCTCCTGGGCCAGCGCCATGTACATGCGCGGCATCAGCGGGAAGTGGAACGCCATGTGGCATTCGTCGCCGTTCAGGCCTTTGGCGTCGGTGTCGCCGAAGTACAACTGCGTGTCTTCCGGCCATTGGTTGGCCTCGGCCAGCAGCATGCGGTCCGGGTAATTGGCGTCGATTTCGGCACGGATCTGCTTGAGGACGTCGTGGGTCTCGGGCAGGTTTTCGTTATTGGTGCCGTCGCGTTCGATCAGGTACGGAATCGCGTCCAGGCGCAGACCGTCGATGCCCATGTCCAGCCAGAAGCGCATCACCGAGAGCACGGCTTTCATGACTTGCGGGTTATCGAAATTCAGGTCTGGCTGGTGGGAATAGAAGCGATGCCAGAAGTACTGGCCGGCCACCGGATCCCAGGTCCAGTTGGATTTTTCGGTGTCGAGAAAGATGATGCGGGTGCCGTCGTACTTTTGATCGTCGTCGGACCAGACGTAAAAGTCCCGCGCCGCCGAACCGGGTTTGGCTTTGCGCGCACGCTGAAACCAGGCGTGCTGGTCCGAGGTGTGGTTGATGACCAGTTCGGTAATCACCCGCAGGCCACGTTTGTGGGCTTCCGAGATGAAACGCTTGGCGTCGGCCATGGTGCCGTAATCGGAATGTACGCCCCGGTATTCGGCAATGTCGTAGCCGTCATCACGCCGTGGCGAGGGATAGAACGGCAACAGCCATATGGTGTTGACGCCCAGGTCGGCAATGTAATCGAGTTTGGCGATAAGACCGGGAAAGTCGCCGATCCCGTCATTGTTGGAGTCGAAAAAAGACTTAACGTGAACCTGGTAGATGACCGCATCCTTGTACCAGAGCGGGTCCTTGATAAAGGTGGCAGCCTTGGGTTTCTTCGCCATTTGAAACTCCTGTTGAAAACTGGAAACGCCGTGACCCAGTGTTAAACGGTAATCCGCCAGATCCCGAACGGTTGATGTGCCGGGTCGATTCGCATGAACTGGTACTTGCCGTGCCAGGTCCAGCGATGACCGCTCATCAAGTCTTCGCCCTGGGTGCTGGCGTCGTCGGACAAGCCCATTTCCCACAGCGGCAATTCGAAATTCGCTTCCTGGACGTTAAGCGGATCAAGGCTGACAGCCACCAGAATAAAATTGCTGCCATCGGCGCTGCGTTTGCCGAAATACAGAATGTTGTCGTTCCAGGCGTTGTAGACCTTCAAGCCCAGGTGCGTCTGCAGCGCCGGGTTCTGCCGGCGGATGCGGTTGAGCTGGGCGATCTCGGCAATGATGTTGCCCGGCGCGTTGAAGTCCCGTGGGCGGATTTCGTACTTCTCGGAATTGAGGTACTCCTCCTTCCCCGGCACCGGTGCCGCTTCGCACAGTTCGAAGCCTGAATACATGCCCCACAGACCGGAGCCCATGGTCGCCAGCGCCGCGCGGATCAGAAAACCGGCGCGCCCCGACTCATGCAAAAACGCCGGGTTGATGTCCGGTGTGTTGACGAAAAAGTTCGGCCGGAAGCATTCGCGCCACGGTGACTCATTGAGTTCGGTGAAATAGGTGGCCAGCTCGGACTTGTCGTTGCGCCAGGTGAAGTAGGTGTAGCTCTGGGAGTAACCGACCTTGCCCAACCGCGCCATCATCGCCGGGGTGGTGAAGGCTTCAGCCAGGAAGATCACCTCGGGGTATAGCGCCCGCACATCAGCGATCAGCCATTGCCAGAACGGCAGCGGTTTGGTGTGAGGGTTGTCGACGCGAAACAGCTTCACGCCCTCCTCGACCCAGCCCACCACGATGTCGCGCAACTCGACCCACAGACTCGGGATCGCATCGCTGGCATAGAAATCGACGTTGACGATGTCCTGGTATTTCTTCGGCGGGTTCTCGGCGTATTTGATCGTGCCGTCGGGACGCCAGTTGAACCAGCCCGGATGCTGCGTCAGCCACGGATGATCCTGGGAACACTGAATCGCGAAATCGAGGGCGATCTCCAGTCCATGTTCCGCAGCCGCCGCGACAAGTCGACGGAAGTCTTCGCGGCTCCCCAGCTCCGAATGAATGGCTTCATGCCCGCCCTCTTCGCCGCCAATGGCATATGGACTGCCCGGATCGTCCGGCCCGGCGGTCAGGGAGTTGTTCGGGCCTTTGCGGTAACTGCGGCCGATCGGGTGGATCGGCGGGAAGTACAGCACATCGAAGCCCATGTCTTGGATCATCGGCAGCCGCGAATGCACATCGTTGAAGGTGCCATGACGGGCCGGATCGTCAGTGATCGAGCGCGGAAACAATTCATACCAACTGGCGAACTGCGCCAGGTCCCGCTCGACGTCGAACGGGTACTCAGGGCTGATGCTCAAATAGGCACGATGATCGGCCTGCGCCATCAGCTCGGCGCTACGCTGGTGCAGAAACAGCTCGACCTGCTCGATTTCGAGCAGACCCGACAATTCATGGTGCAGCGTCGCCAGTTGTTCACTCAGCTGCCCTTCGGTGCGTTCGGCGGCTTGTTGGACCAGCGTTCGTCCCTCCTGCAACTCCAGGCTGATCGGCACCCTGGCGGCGTGTTTTTTCTCCAGCTCATAACAGAAGCTGGCGAACTGATCGATCCAGGCTTCGATGCAAAACACATAACGGCCCTGGCGCGCGACCCGCAACTGGCCCTGCCAACCATTGTTGCCCAGGTCAGTCATGACTTCGCTTTGCCAGGTCTCATCACCCTCGGCACGCGAGCGTATACGCACGGCCAACTTGTCGTGACCGTCGGCAAACACTTTGCTGGTCACCACCACGTCCTGGCCCACCACGGCTTTGACGGCGAACTGCCCGCCATCGAGGGTCGGCATGGTGTTTTCGATGGCGATGCGCGGTAGCAGTAAAGCCTGCGACAGCGGTATATGAGGGTTGTAGCTCAGCTCTGTCGGTTTTTCAGCAGTCATCGAGCATCTCTCCTTTACGCCCCATGGACGCTCTTGTGTCTGTGGCTTGTCACTGGATCGTCACCCCGCAGGACCGTCCGCCCCGGAATGAACTCACTTAGGTTCCGAGCGACAGGCACCGGTAAAGTTCACGAGGATTTGCCTGGGCCTTCGGGGGAATCAATTCCTTTACACGGTGGTCAACACACTTAAGCACGACTTACGCCATGTGCCACTGGAGGTTGAATTCATGAGCATTCCGATCCCTGCCGAAACGCCTGATCCAAACATCGACAGCCCGACCATTCCACCGACCGAGCCTGCACCTGTGCCTGAGCAAGACCCGCCCGGCACCACACCGCCTCCTCGGGAAGAACCGCCAGAGACGATGCCGCCGGTGATCGTTACACCGTAGGGGAATCGCGTTCCAGCATTTTTACGATCCTCGGCATCACACTGAATATCGCCAACGCCAGCAACGTACTGAACACCGCCGTCGCCTCTCGCCCCAACCCGGCCGAGACGCCGATGGCGGCGGTCATCCACAACCCCGCGGCGGTGGTCAGGCCTTTGACGTGCCCCTCGTCGCCCTCGTTGTTTTTCAGAATAGTCCCTGCGCCAAGAAAGCCGATCCCCGCGATCACACCCTGCACCACCCGGCTCATGGCATCGGCCTGCGAGCCGGACATTTGCGGCACCAGCACGAACAGCGCGGCGCCGAGGGCAACCAGCATGTGGGTGCGGACCCCGGCGGCCTTGCCTTTGTGCTCGCGTTCGAAGCCGAGAATCCCGCCCAACACCGCCGCCATCAGCAAGCGCACGGTAATGCGCGTCAGTTGTGAAGCGTCGCCAATGTCGGCGAACTCCGCTTGCAGGGTCACCCAAACCTCATGCCACCATGCGTTCATGGCGTTTTCCTTGTTAAAGGTCGTTTCAGGATGGACCGCGCCGACCATTAATCGGTTGCACAGAACGATGATCCTCGGCTGTGCCCTAACACCTTATAACCCGCAGAAAAAAGGACGCCTCCATGACTGTGCGCATCGAAAACCAGACCTGCTTCTTCATTACCGAGAACGGCGAAGAAATTCGTTTGTGTCCCGACGTCACCATCATTACCGACTCGGAAAAAGCCATGTCGGCGGTGGAGCTTGATGGCCAGCGCTTCTACATTACCGAAGCAGAAGCCGACGCATTGACCGTAGCAGGCGCAGTTGACGGGCGTAAGCATTTGAAGGCCACCGACAGTGATTCGGTGATTTGACTGACCCGGATCAACAACACCCGCAGACGCTTGACATAGGCGCTTGCGTCCCGCCGTAGCGGGTGCATCAACTTGTCGCAAGCAGCGGATCAATGCCCATCTGATCCGCTTTTTATTGCAATAGGTGAGTCTGTTATGCGAACAGATCGCCGCTCATAGTGCTCAGGCCTGATGGAGGCTGATGAGCGAAAGACCATGAGCGATAGAATCCCCGTCCGAATTGTTGAAAGTGCCCCGTCCGTTCAAAGCTATGAGCCTTCGCGTCCAAAGATGAAGGCCAAGTCCAGCGACAACCTGATCCACACCCGCAGCTTCACCGGTTTATTTCGCACCCTGCGCATGAGCGGCGCGGGGTTTCTGTTTTTGCTGTTCTTCGGCACGGTGTGGTTGAACTGGGGCGGCCGCCAGGCGGTGCTCTGGGATCTTGCCGAAAGCAAATTCCACATCTTTGGCGCAACCTTCTGGCCGCAGGATTTCATCCTGCTGTCGGCGCTGCTGATCATTGCCGCGTTCGGCCTGTTTGCGATCACTGTGTTCGCTGGGCGGGTCTGGTGCGGTTATACCTGCCCGCAGAGCTCCTGGACCTGGATCTTCATGTGGTGCGAGAAGCTCACCGAAGGCGAACGCAACCAGCGGATCAAGCTGCAAGCCGCACCCTGGGGTCTGAACAAACTGATCCGCCGCTCGGCCAAGCACACCTTGTGGCTGTCCATCAGCCTGTTGACCGGCCTGACCTTTGTCGGCTATTTCACCCCGATCCGGCCGCTGGCCGAAGAACTGCTGACTTTGCAGATGGGCGGCGTCAGCCTGTTCTGGGTGCTGTTCTTTACCGGCGCGACCTACATCAACGCCGGTTGGCTGCGTGAAGCAGTGTGCATGCACATGTGTCCGTATGCGCGGTTCCAGAGCGTGATGTTCGACAAAGACACCCTGACCATCTCCTACGACGTGGCCCGTGGCGAAAACCGTGGCCCGCGCAAACGTGACGTGGCACCGGCTGAAGTCGGCCTCGGTGATTGCATCGACTGCCAGTTGTGCGTGCAGGTCTGCCCGACCGGCATCGACATCCGCGACGGCTTGCAGATGGAATGCATCGGTTGCGCCGCGTGTATCGACGCCTGTGATTCGATCATGGACAAAATGGGCTACGCCCGCGGGCTGATCAGCTACACCTCGGAGCATCAACTGCAGGGTGGAAAGACTCATTTGTTGCGGCCGCGTTTGATCGGCTACACCGCGGTCCTGCTGGTGATGATCGGTGCGCTTGCCCTTGCGCTGGTGGAGCGGCCGATGGTGTCGCTGGACGTGAGCAAGGACCGTGGCCTGTTCCGCGAGAACACTCAGGGGCAGATCGAAAACATCTACAGCCTGAAAGTCATCAACAAGACCCAGCAACGTCAGGATTACCGTGTGACCCTGGTCGATGGCGAAGGCTTCCTGCTGCAAGGCAAGACCGAACTGAGCCTGGCACCGGGCGAGATTGTCGATGTACCGGTGTCGGTGGCGATGACCACGGAACGGCCGAGCAGCAGTTCGCAGACGATCAGTTTCAAGATTGTCGACAGTGATGAGCCAGAGATTTATAGCGTGGCGAAGAGCCGGTTTGTTGCGCCGATGAATCGGTGATCCCTTAGACTGCGGTGCTCGCGAAAGAAGGCGACTCGGTCTTCCAGAATGAAATCAATCCGGACCCAAGATGAAACGCTACGAAAAATTCGCCGACGACATCGCTGAACTGATCCGCTCCGGTGTTCTCGGCCCCGGCCAGCGTTTGCCATCGGTGCGCTACGCCAGCCAGACTTACGGGGTCAGTCCGTCCACGGTGTTCCAGGCCTACTACCTGCTCGAACGCCGCGGCCTGATCCGCGCTCGCCCGCGCTCCGGCTACTTCGTCAACGCGCACGCGCCGAGCCCGTTCTCGGAGCCGGTGATCAGCAGTCAGGTCAACGAGTCCACCGAAGTCGACGTCAGCGAACTGGTGTTCTCGGTCCTCGACTCGATCAAGGACCCGAACACCGTACCCTTCGGCTCGGCCTTCCCCAGCCCGACCCTGTTCCCGCTGCAACGCCTGTCCCGTTCCCTGGCCAGCGCCGCTCGCGAGATGGACCCGCGCATGGTCGTCACCGACATGTCGCCGGGCAACCCGCAACTGCGTCGACAAATCGCCCTGCGCTACATGGTCGGCGGGCTGATGCTGCCCATGGAAGAACTGCTGATCACCAACGGTGCGCTGGAAGCGTTGAACCTGTGCCTGCAAGCGGTCACCGAACCCGGCGATCTGGTGGCCATCGAAGCCCCGGCGTTCTACGCCTGCCTGCAAATACTGGAACGGCTGAAGCTCAAAGCCGTGGAAATCCCTGTGCATCCGCGCGATGGCATCGACCTTGGCGTACTCGCGCAAACCCTGGCACGGCACCCGATCAAGGCTGTCTGGTGCATGACCAGCTTCCAGAACCCGATGGGCGCGACAATGCCCGAGGCGAAGAAACAGGACCTGGTTGAGCTATTGCGCAGCCATCAGGTGCCGCTGATCGAAGACGACGTCTACGCCGAACTCTATTACGGCCAACAGGCGCCGAAACCGGCGAAGGCTTTTGATACCGAAGGGCTGGTGATGCACTGCGGTTCGTTCGCCAAAAGCCTGGCTCCCGGCTACCGCATCGGTTGGGTCGCCGCCGGGCGCTATGCGCAGAAGATCGAACGGCAGAAACTCATGACGTCGCTGTGCGCGTCGATGCCGGCCCAGGCGGCCATTGCCGATTACCTGCAACACGGCGGCTATGATCGGCACCTGCGAAAACTGCGCTACGCCCTTGAAGAACAGCAAAGCGCCATGCTCGCCGCTATCGCGCGCTACTTCCCGACGCAGACTCGCGTCAGCCAACCGGCCGGCGGCTACTTTTTGTGGCTGGAATTGCCACCGCAGATGGATTCACTGAAGTTGTTTCAGATGGCGTTGGCGCAAGGGATCAGCATCGCTCCGGGACCGATCTTTTCACCGACCCAGCGCTTCAGGAATTGTATTCGCCTGAATTACGGCAGCCCCTGGGATGAGACTGCCGAGAAGGCGATGGAGACGTTGGGACGGATTGTGCGGTCGTTCTGAAGGTTTGATGGCGTCACGACTTGCTCGCAAAGAGGCCAGATCAGACAACAACGAATCTATAGGTTAACGCCCGCCGCCAAGGTCAACGAATGTCCCGGTCGCATAAGAAGCCTTGTCCGACAACAACCATACAATCGCCTCAGCCACTTCATCCGGTCGCCCGCCCCGAGCCATGGGAATCGCCGATTCCAGTTTGCTGACCCGATCCGGGTCGCCGCTTAACGCATGGAAATCGGTATAGATGTAACCAGGACGCACGGCGTTGACGCGGATGCCTTCGCCGGCCACTTCTTTGGACAGGCCGATGGTGAAGGTATCGAGCGCACCTTTGGAGGCGGCGTAGTCGACGTATTCACTTGGCGCGCCCAGGCGTGAGGCCACCGAGGACACGTTAACGATGCTGCCACCCTGCCCGCCATGCTTGGGTGACATGCGCAGGATCGCGTGTTTGGCGCAGAGGATCGGCGCCAGGACGTTGGTTCTGAGGATTTTAAGAATACGGAATTCAGACATTTCATCGACTCGGGACTTATGCCCGGCGGTCTCGGCGTTGTTCACCAGTGCCGTGACCCGGCCCAACTCAGTGTCCACGCGGTGGAACAGCGCGATTACTTCGTCTTCGATGCTGACGTCAGCGCGCACCGCGATGGCTTGGGCGCCGAGGGCGCGGACTTGCTCCAGCACCTGCTGCGCGGCCGATTCATCGGCCAGGTAGTTGATACAGATCCGATAGCCTTGTTCGGCGGCCAACAGGGCTGTGGCAGCGCCGATACCGCGGCTGCCGCCGGTGATGACGATGACTTTGTCCATGCGAAACTTCCCCCATTCCAAGCGTTAGCGGTCGGGGGGCAAGAATAACCGTCATCGCTGGCTTTTGCATGGGCTCACATCAATCAGCTTGTTCTCAAGACACCGCCAATTGCTCTGCACGCAGAATATCTACCATGAAACGTTCGGCCGGCAACGGGTGCCCGAGCAGATAGCCCTGTAGCGAATCACAACCGAGTTGCGTCAGGAAGTCTTGCTGCGAGTCGGTCTCCACCCCTTCGGCGACGATCCGCAACCCTAGCGCCTGACCTAGGGCGACGATGGCGGAAACGATGGCGGCGTCATCGCTGTCACGCTCCAGATCGCGGACAAAACCCCGGTCGATCTTCAGTTCGTTAGCCGGCAGGCGCTTGAGGTACATCAAGCTCGAATAGCCGGTGCCAAAGTCGTCGATCGACAGGTCGACACCCATGGTCGAAAGCTCCTGAAGCACCGTCATGCTCGCATCGGCATCGCTCATGGCCGTGGTTTCTGTGATCTCGAGGGTCAGGCTGTTGGCCGGCAAATGGTGAGTGGCCAAGGCTTTGGCGACGCTCTGGACCAGGCCCGCGTGGCAGAACTGCAGGGCTGAAAGGTTCACCGCGATGCGCCAGTCGGTGTACCCGAGCACGTACCACTCGCGCATCTGACGGCAGGCTTCGTTGAGCACCCATTCGCCAATCGGAATGATCAGCCCGGTTTTTTCCGCCAGTTCGATGAATTTGTCCGGCAGCAGCATGCCTTGGGTCGGATGCACCCAGCGCAGCAACGCCTCGGCACCGACCGGCCGGCCATTGTTGGCATCGAACTTGGGTTGGTAATAGAGACTGAATTGCTGCTGATCAAGGGCGATACGCAAGTCCTGCAGCAATTGCAGCTGTTTGCGTGCGTTGCTGTTCATCGAGGCATCGAAGAAGCTATAGCCGTTTTTCCCGGCGCCCTTGGCGTGATACATCGCCGCGTCGGCGTTCATCAGCAACTCTTCGGCGGTTTCACCGTTACCCGGATAAATCGCGATGCCGACGCTGGCGGAAATCTGCAAGTCATGTTCGGCGACCCGGAACGAACGCGCGATCAGCCCGACCTGACGGGCCGCCAGGTTCAATGCATCGTTCTGCTCGCCGAGTTGCACCAGCAATACAAACTCATCACCGCCGATCCGCGCCAGGGTGTCATGGCTGCGCAAATCCTCGCGCAAGCGCAGACCGACTTCACGCAACAACAGATCACCCATATGGTGACCGAAGGCATCGTTAACCGGTTTGAAACCGTCCAGATCGATGAACATCAACGCGAAACAACCGCCTTGCTCGCGCACCATAGACATTGCCTGATCGATGCGGTCAGCCAGCAACACTCGATTCGGCAGACCGGTCAGGGTGTCATGCAGGGCCAGTTGGGTCAGTTCGCGGTTGGCCTCGGTCAATGAGTGGCCGAGTTCTGCGGTCCGTGCCTCAAGACGCGCATCGAGAATCGAGGTCAGCAAGGCAATGCTCAACACCGCCAGGGTGGTGATCAACACCAGATTGTCCAGGCCCTTGCCGTTCAAGCCGCTGACGGCCCCGCCACAGAAGCTGCCATCCGGGAAACGCGCCGCCGCCATGCCGGTGTAATGCATGCCTACGATCGCGAGACCCATGATCACCGCCGCACCGCCACGGATCAGGCCGACATAAGGTGTGTGCTGGCGCAGGCGGAAAGCGATCCACAACGCGGCGCCCGAGGCGACTACGGCGATAAGCAGCGAGGCGCCGAACAGCGTCGGATCGTAATCGATACCCGGCTGCATGCGCATGGCGGCCATGCCGGTGTAGTGCATGGCGCTGATCCCGGAACCCATGACCAGCGCGCCGAATGCCAATTGCCAGGCTGGCAATTGTGGCTGGCTGACCAGCCACAGGGCAAAGCCGCAAGACAGGATGCTAATCAGCAGAGACAGCAACGTGATGCCGACGTCGTAACCGAGGTCGATGGGCAGTTTGAATGCGAGCATGCCGATGAAATGCATCGACCACACGCCAACCCCCATGGCAAAGGCGCCGCCCGCCGTCCATAGATGCACGGCCCGGCCCTTGGCCGTGGCGATGCGCTCGGTCAGGTCGAGCGCGGTATACGAGGCGAGAATCGCCACAAAAAGCGAGATGATAACCAGCGTGGGGGAATAGCTACCGATAAGCATGAGACTTCTCGCGACAGCCCTCCGTTCTCGGGGGGCAAATTGGGCGATTGTACTGATTGCGCAAAAGAACGCACTGACAAAATAAGCAAATGGCCATCAAGTCGATGAAACGCTTGTTTTAAGGTTTCACATTAAGTGCCGCTCAACTGATCGTTCCCATGCTCCGCGTGGGAACGATCATCGGAGCTGATGCCTACTCCTTTTCGCTCACTTGCAATGCCCCATCCCAGCCACCGCCCAGTGCCGCGATCAACTGCACGCTGGCAATCAACCGGCTCTGCAACAGGCTCAGCACGCTGCGTTCATTGTTCAACGCTGTGGCCTGAACGACTACCACGCCCAGGTAAGCGATCACTCCGGCCTTGTACTGGTTCTGGGTCAGACGCAAGGATTCTCGCGCCGCGTCCAGTGCTTCCTGGCGCACGCCCGCTTCGTCTTCCAGGACCTTGAGCTGCACCAGATAGTTTTCCACCTCACGGAAACCATCGAGCACGGTCTGGCGGTACTTGGCCACGGTCTCGTCGTAGGCCGCTTCGCTGCGGTCAACTTCCGCGGAGCGCTGACCGCCGTCGAACACGGTCATGGCCAATTGCGGTCCGACCGACCAGAAGCGGTTCGGCACGCTGATCCAGTTGGCATAGGTGCTGCTGCTGTAACCACCGTTCAGACTCAGGGTGAAATCCGGGTAATAGGCCGCCTTGGCCACGCCGATGTTGGCATTGGCGGCCATCACCGAGCGTTCGGCGGAGGCTATGTCCGGGCGGCGCTCGAGCAATTGCGAAGGCAGGCTCAGCGGTATCTCGGGCAACGCAGGAATGTCTTTGGTTTCAGCCAGGCTGAACTGGGCCGGCGGTAACCCGATCAGTACGGCAATGGCATTCTCGAATTGAGCACGCTGCCAGATCAGATCGACCAGGTCAGCCTCGGTGCTCTTGAGCTGAGTCTGGGCCTGCGCCACCGCATCCTTACCGGAGACACCAGCGCGATACTGGTTTTCAGTCATTGTCAGCGAGCGCTGATAGGCCTCGACCGTCGCTTCCAACAGGCGTTTCTGCTCGTCGATCACGCGCAGTTGCAGATAGTTCTGCACCAGTTCCGACTGCTGACTCAAGCGCATCGCCGCCAGATCGGCAAAACTCGCCTCGGCGTTAGCAGTGTCGGCTTCAAGGCCTCGGCGCAGCTTGCCCCAAATGTCGGCTTCCCAACTCACCCCAGCCTGTGCGGTGTAAGTGTCGCGAATCCCGCTGGAAGAACTGGTCAGGCTCGAACTGCTGCTGCCCGTGCCCTGGCTGGAGCGGTTTTTCCCGACAGTCAGGTCCACGGTGGGGAAAAACGCACCACGGGCACTGCGCACCAAGGCCTGGGCCTGACGGTACTGGGCTTCGGATTGCGCGACGGTCTGGTTGGAACTGTTGAGTTGTTGGATCAGGCCATTGAGCTGCTGATCGCCATACAACTCCCACCAGGCGCCACGGGCCAGAGAATCGCCGGGGTTGGCCTGACGCCAGCCTGCCGCTTCCTTGTATTGCGCCGGCGCAGCCGCTTGCGGGCGCTGGTAATCCGGGCCGATGGCGCAAGCGCTGAGCATCGCCACGCTTAGCGCCAGGCTCAACAAACGCGAGCCTCGGGCCGTTACCAGCGGTGCAGCCAGATTGATAAGCGAACGGTCAGTCATAGCGGAGTTTCCAGAGCAGCATCGGTACGCACCCCACGCCAGTGGTTGAAGCGATGGCGCAGTTTGTCGAGATAGAGGTAAACCACCGGGGTGGTGTAAAGGGTCAGCACCTGGCTGAAGATCAGCCCGCCGATGATAGTCAGGCCCAGCGGCTGACGCATTTCCGCACCTTCGGCGCGGCTCAGCAGCAACGGCAACGCGCCGAGGATCGCCGCCAGGGTGGTCATCAGAATCGGCCGCAGACGTTGCAGGCAGGCGCTGCGAATCGACTCCAGCGGAGCCATGCCCTGATGTCGCTCCAGCTGCAAGGCCAGGTCGATCATCAGAATGGCGTTTTTCTTCACCACGCCGATCAGCAGGAACAGCCCGAGCAACGAGATCAGGCTGAACTCACCGCCCAATGCGTAAATCGACAGCAACGCGCCGACCCCGGCCGACGGCAAGGTCGAGAGAATGGTCAGCGGGTGAATGTAGCTTTCATACAGCACACCGAGCACCAGATACACCGCCACCAGCGCCCCAAGAATCATCCACGGCTGGCTCTTCTGGGTCGCGGCAAAGGCGTCGGCTGTGCCGGCCATTTTCACGATCACGTCTTCCGGCATGCCGAGTCTGGCGATAGCCCGCTCGATGGCCGCTGTGCCCTGCTCCACCGTCACGCCTTCGGCCATGTCGAAGGAAATGCTCTCGGAGGCGAACTGGCCTTCGTGGCTGACGCGGTCGTCTTCCAGGCTGTTTTCGTAATGCGCGATGGTCGAGAGCGGAATCCGCGCACCGTCAGCGGTGATCACCTGAACCTGTTTGAGGGTGATTGGGTCCTGGGCATATTTCGGATTGACCTCCATGACCACCTGATACTGGTTAAGGCTGTCGTAAATCGTCGAAATCTGCCGCTGGCTGTAGGCGTTGTTCAGCACCGCGGTGACCATGTCCATGTCGACGCCCAGGCGTTTGGCCTGATCACGGTCGACGATCAGGGTCACCTGTTGGGCGCCGCGCCCTTCACGGGCGTCAATCGCGGTCAGCTCCGGCAACGCCTTGAGTGCGGTAACGACTTTCGGATACCACTCACGCAACTCGCCAAGGTCGGCGCTTTGCAGGATGTAGGAATACTGGGACGTGGTCTGTTCACGACCGCCACCAAACTGCAGGTCCTGATCGGCCATCAGCATCAACTGCGCACCGGCGACCTTGGGCATTTCCTTGCGCAGGCGTTCGATGACCTTTTGCGCAGAAATGTTTCGCTCCTTGATCGGTTTCAGCCGCACCAGCATGAAGGCGTTGTTGGTGCCGTTGGTGCCGCCGATGAAGCCAGCGACGCTTTGCACCGCGTCATCCTTGAGCACGGCACGGCGGAAGGTTTCCATTTTCGGCTGCATCACACTGAATGACAGCCCGTCATCGCCGCGCACGAAACCGATCAGTTGGCCGGTATCCTGCTGAGGCAAAAATGTTTTAGGAACAACGACATACAGAGCAATGTTAACGCCGACTGTCACAATAAGACTGAGCAAGGTCAACCGGCGATGTCGCAGCACCCAGTCGAGGCTTGTGGCGTATTTGCCGACCATCCACTCGTTGGCGCGCTGACTCCAGCGCTGCAAACGGTTTTCCTCACCCGGCGTATGCGGCTTGAGCCAGCGGGCGCAGAGCATCGGGGTCAGCGTCAAGGAGACCACCAGCGACACCACGATGGACGCCGCCAACGTGATGGAAAACTCGCGAAACAGGCTTTCGACAATCCCGCCCATAAACAGAATCGACAGAAACACCGCCACCAGCGAGACGTTCATCGACAGCAAGGTGAAGCCGACTTCCTGCGCCCCGAGGTACGCGGCCTTCATCGGCGGTACGCCTTTGTCGATGTGCCGCGAAATGTTCTCCAGCACCACAATGGCATCGTCCACCACCAGCCCGGTGGCCAGAATCAGCGCCATCAGCGACAGGTTGTTCAGGGAGAATCCATAGAGGTACATCACCGCAAAGGTGCCGACCAGCGACACAGGCACCGCAAGGGTCGGAATCAGCGAGGCGCGGAAGTTACCGAGGAACAGGAACACCACCAGAATCACCAGCGCCACGGCAATCAACAGGGTCATTTCCGCTTCGTGCAAGGTCGCCTTGATCACCGGCGACCGGTCCATCGCCACGTTCAGCTTCACGCTGGCCGGCAACACGGCCTGCAACGCCGGCAGTTGAGCCTTGATTTCGTTGACCGTCTCGATGATGTTCGCGCCGGCCTGACGGTTGATCACCAGCAGTACCGCCGCATCGTTGTTGAAGAAGCCGCTGTTGTAGCGGTCTTCGACGCCGTCGCTGACCTTCGCCACGTCCTTCAGGCGCAGGGCCGCGCCGTCCGCGTAGTGAATGATCAGCGACTCGTAATCCTTGGCTTTCTCGAGTTGATCGTTGGCCTGAACCTGCCACAACCGCTGGCCATCTTCGACCGACCCTTTTGGCCTGCGTACGTTGGCGTTGGCGATGGTGTTGCGCACATCGTCCAGCGCCACGCCGTACTGGTTTAGCGCCTGCGGTTCGAGTTCGATGCGCACCGCCGGCAAGGAACTGCCGCCGATCTGCACTTCGCCGACGCCCTGCACCTGAGACACGCTCTGGGACAGAATCGTCGAGGCCAAATCGTAGAGCTGGCCCTTTTCCAGTACGTCGGAGGTCAGCGACAGCACCATGACCGGCGCCTGGGACGGGTTGACCTTCTTGTAGGTCGGCATGCTGCGCATCCCGCTCGGCAGCAAATTGCGCGAAGCGTTGATCGCCGCCTGCACTTCCCGCGCCGCGCCGTTGATGTCGCGGTCCAGGTCGAACTGCAAAATCACCCGGGTCGAGCCCTGGCTGGAGCGGCTGCTCATGGTGTTGACCCCGGCGATGGCGCCGAAGGAGCGTTCCAGCGGCGTGGCCACCGTCGAGGCCATGACCTCCGGGCTCGCACCGGGCAGACTCGCCTGGACCACGATCACCGGGAAGTCCATCTGCGGCAACGGCGCCACCGGCAACAGGCCGAAGCTCACGCCGCCCAGCAGCAGGATCGCCAGGCTCAGCAACATCGTCGCGACCGGGCGGTTGATGAAAGGTCCGGACAGGTTCATGGCTGTTCTGCCGCTTCCACGGCTTCAGGCTTGCGCCCCCAACGCCGACCGAGTCGGTCGAAGTACAGGTAGATGACCGGAGTGGTAAACAGCGTCAGCACCTGACTCACCAACAAGCCACCCACCATCACCAGACCCAACGGTTGACGCAGTTCCGCGCCGGAGCCGGTCGCCAGCATCAGTGGTACCGCGCCGAACAACGCGGCCAGTGTGGTCATCAGAATCGGCCGGAAACGCAGCAGCGCCGCCTGATAGATCGCCGTTTCCGGGTCCATGCCCTGATTGCGTTCGGCGTCGAGGGCAAAGTCGATCATCATGATCGCGTTCTTTTTCACGATACCGATCAACAAAATGATGCCGATGATCGCGATCATGCCCAGGTCATTGCCGCTCAACAGCAACGCCAGCAAGGCACCGACCGCCGCCGAGGGCAAGGTCGAGAGAATGGTGATCGGGTGGATGTAGCTCTCGTAGAGCACGCCGAGCACGATGTACATGGTGACCACCGCCGCCAGAATCAGCAGCAAGGTGCTCGACAGCGACGCCTGGAATGCCTCGGCCGCGCCCTGGAACTGGGTCTGCACGCCAATCGGCATGCCGATGTCTTTCTGCACCTGGTCGATGATCTCCACCGCATGCCCCAGCGCCACGCCGGGCGCGAGGTTGAACGACATCATCACCGCCGGAAACTGCCCGATATGAGTGATCGCCAGTTGTGCCTGACGCTCCTCCATGTGCGCCAGACTGGACAGGCGCACTTGCCCGCCGTCGGTGGTTTTCACGTGAATCTGGTTCAGCGCCTCCGGGCCGATCTTCTCGCCGGACTGCGATTGCAGCACCACGCGGTACTGGCTGGCCTGGGTGTAGATGGTGGAAATCTGCCGCTGACCGAAGGCGTCGTACAGCGCATCGGTGATGTTCGACACCGACACACCGACCCGGGACGCCGCATCGCGGTCGATCACCAGATACACCTGCAGGCCCTTGTCCTGCAAATCGCTGGCAACGTCGGTGAGCTCCGGCCGTTGGGCCAGTGCTTCCACCAGACGACCACTCCATAGACTGAGCAGCTCGGAATCCGGCGACGACATACTGAACTGGTATTGAGTCCGGCTGACGCGGTCTTCGATGGTCAGGTCCTGCACCGGTTGCATGAACAGGCGAATGCCGATGAGTTTGTCCAGTTCCGGTTGCAGACGTGCAATCACCTCGGCGGCGCTCAGGTCGCGATTGCTGTGGGATTTTAGGTTGATCAGCAGACGACCGCTATTGAGCGTCGAGTTGTCACCGTCGACGCCGATGTAGGACGACAAGCTCTCCACCGCTGGATCCGCCAGGATCACTTTGGCCAGTTCCTGCTGACGTTCGCTCATGGCCGCAAAGGAAATCGACTGCGGCGCTTCGGAAATGCCCTGGATCACCCCGGTGTCCTGCACCGGGAAAAAGCCCTTTGGCACCACCATGTAAAGGAACACGGTCAACGCCAGCGTGCCGATGGCCACCAGCAGGGTCAGCGGTTGATGCTTGAGAACCCACTTTAACTTGCGCCCGTAAGCCGCGATCATCCAATCAATTGTGGCGCCGCTGGCCCGGTAGAAACGACCCTGTTCTTCTTCCTTCGGCTCACGTTTGAGCAAACGAGCGCACATCATCGGCGTCAGGGTCAGAGACACCACCAGGGAGATCAGGATCGCCACCGCCAGGGTGATGGCAAATTCGCGGAACAACCGCCCTACCACGTCGGCCATGAACAGCAGCGGAATCAGTACGGCGATCAGCGACAGGGTCAGGGAGATCAGGGTGAAGCCGATCTGCTTGGCGCCCTTGAGCGCCGCATTCAGGGGGCTATCGCCCTCTTCGATAAATCGGGAAATGTTCTCCAGCATGACAATCGCATCGTCCACCACGAAACCGGTGGCGATGGTCAGTGCCATCAGGGTCAGGTTGTTGACCGAGAAACCCGCGAGGTACATCACGCCGAAGGTGCCGATCAGCGACAGTGGGACCGCGACCGACGGAATCATCGTGGCGCTGGCCCGACGCAGGAACAGGAAGGTCACCATCACGACCAGCGCAATGGCGATCAACAATTCGTGCTGCACGTCGGTGACCGAGGCGCGGATAGTCTGGGTGCGGTCGGTCAGCACGGTGACTTCGAGACCGGCCGGCAGGTTGTCGGTGATGCTCGGCAGCAGGGCTTTGATCCGGTCAACCACTTCGATGACGTTGGCGCCAGGCTGACGCTGGATATTCAGCAGCACGGCCTGATTTTCGTTGGCCCACGCCGCCAGACGTTCGTTTTCCGCGCCATCGACGATCTCCGCCACGTCCTTGAGCCGCAACGGCGCGCCGTTGGCGTAGGCGAGAATCAGATTGGCGTAGTCCTTGGGCGAGGTCAGTTGATCGTTTGCATCGAGCATCGACACCCGGGTCGGGCCGTCGAAGTTGCCCTTGGGCTGGTTGACGTTGGACGCACCGATCAGGGTTCGCACGTCGGAGAGGTTCAAGCCATTGGCCGCCAGTGCCTCGGGGTTGACCTTGATCCGCACGGCCTGCCGCTGGCCACCGGCAATGCTGACCATGCCGACGCCGCTGATCTGGGCAATTTTCTGCGCCATGCGCGTGTCGACCAAATCATTGAGCTTGGGCAGCAGCATGGTCTTGGAGGTGATGGCCAGGGTCAGCACCGGGGTGTCCGCCGGGTTGACCTTGTTGTACACCGGCGGCGCCGGCAGGTCCTTGGGCAGCAAATTGGTCGCGGCGTTGATCGCCGCCTGCACCTGCTGCTCGGCGACATCCATGTTGATGTCGAGGCTGAAACGCAGGGTCAGCACTGAAGCGCCGCCGGAGCTGGTCGACGCCATCTGGGTCAGGCCGGGCATCTGCCCGAATTGACGCTCAAGGGGCGCGGTCACGGCGCTGGTCATGACATCCGGGCTGGCACCGGGGTACAGCGTCATGACGCGGATGGTCGGGTAATCGACCTGAGGCAATGCCGACACCGGCAACAGCCGATAGGCGATCACGCCGGCCAGGATAATGGCCAGCATGCTCAGGGTCGTGGCGACCGGGCGAAGGATGAACAGCCGCGAGATGTTCATGCGCCGCCCTTTTTCGCCTTGTCGGTGGTCGTCGCGTCAGGCACCGTGGCGGCCGATTTGCCTTGCAGGTGCTCGGTCGGGGTGGTCGGTACATCCTTGGTGTCGTTGACCACTTCCACTTCGCTGCCTTCCTTCAAGCGGTCGGTGCCTTCAAGGACCACGCGATCCCCGGGGGCCAGGCCTTCGGTAATCACGGTGTTTTCACCGTCACTGGCGCCGACTTTCAACTGACGAATCGCGACTTTCTTGTCGCCGTCCAAGGCGTAGACAAACGTGCCGTTGGTGCCGAACTGAATCGCTGCCGAAGGTGCGAGCACCACGTCTTTGAGGGTGTCGGCCAGCAGGTGGACGTTGACGAACTGGTTCGGGAACAGCGCCTGATCGCGGTTCTCATAGCGTGCCTTGAATTTCAGGGTGCCGGTGGTGACGTCGATCTGGTTGTCCAGGCTCTGCAAGACGCCGGTGGCCTGCAACTTGGTGTCGCCACGGTCCCAGGCTTCGGCGGGCAGTTTGGCGCCGGTGCGATAACGGGCCAGCACGGTCTCCAGGCTGTTTTCCGGCAAGGTGAACGCAACGCTGATCGGTTGGGTCTGGGTGATGATCACCAGCGCGGTGGTGTCGTTGGCCGCCACCAGGTTGCCGACATCCAGCTGACGCAAGCCCACACGCCCGGCAATCGGGGCGCGGATCTTGGTGAATTCCAGATTGAGCTTGGCGTCGTTGACCGCCGCCTGATTGGTTTTGACCGTGCCCTGATACTGGCCCACCAGCGCTTCGGCGGTGTCCAGGGTCTGCTTGGCAATACTGTCTTCGCGATACAGGCCGCGATAGCGTTCCACATCGACCTGGGCGTTTTTCAGTTGTGCCTGGTTCTGCAGCAACGTGCCTTCAGCCTGAAGCAAGGCGTTCTGGTAAGGACGCGGGTCGATTTCAGCCAGCAGATCGCCCGCCTTGACCATCTGCCCTTCCTCGAAGGAGATCTTCATCAGCTCACCGCCGACGCGGCTGCGCACATTGATGGTGTTCAGCGCCGTCACGGTGCCCAGCGCCTTGTAGTACAGCGGGAAGTCGCCCTTGACCGCTGGCGCGACACGCACTGGAACAGGCCCGGTCGCCCCTCCGAAACCCGGACGCATCCCCCCCGACCTGCCGGTTTGCCCGGCAACGGCTTTTTGCCCTGCGCCCTCTTTTTGGGCAGTGCCGGCGGGCCAGAATTTCCAGCACAGGCCAGCGATGACCAACAGGACAAGCAGGCCAAACAGCCAGCGACGGGGACTACGGGAAACGGAGGATTGCATGGAATGATCAACCATTGGGCGCGTGGGCTTCTTCTACAGGAGGCTGAACGATAAGCACTGGCGGGTATTAAGCAAAGCGGCTTTACCGGCAATTTACCTTCGGCTTACGTAACAGGAGATTTATCTAAGACACTGAAGCACAAATGAAAACGGCCTGGACAGTGCCAGGCCGTTAACAATTGTAATGCTTTACTTATTTAAGAACGGCGAGTGCCGCTTCGTAGTTCGGTTCTTCAGCGATTTCCTTGACCAGTTCGCTGTGCAGAACGTTGTCGTTTTCGTCCAGAACCACGACGGCACGGGCCGTCAGGCCTTTGAGCGGGCCGTCTGCGATGGCAACGCCGTAGTTCTCGATGAACTCGGCACCGCGCAGGGTCGACAGGTTCTGTACGTTTTCCAGGCCCTCGGCGCCGCAGAAGCGAGCTTGAGCGAACGGCAGGTCAGCGGAGATGCACAGCACGACAGTGTTGGCGACATCACTGGCCTGGGCGTTGAACTTGCGAACCGAAGTCGCGCAGGTCGGGGTATCGACGCTTGGGAAGATGTTCAGCACTTTGCGCTTGCCGGCGAAGCTCGCCAGGGTCACGTCGGACAGATTGCCGGCAACCAGGGAAAAGGCTGGCGCCTTGGAACCGGCTTGTGGCAGTTGGCCGTTGACTTGAACCGGGGAGCCTTTAAGAGTGACTTGAGCCATGAACGGAGTCCTTCTGAACGTTGTTGTAGAGAATTTTGAAGAGGCCGAAGTTAACCACGAAATTGCCCGACGACCTATGCCCAGATACAAATTGTGAAGTCTCGTCGCACGCATTGGATACAAACCGCCCCCCCATCACCGCAAAGCGAGTTTAGTGTCGAGAAACAAATCTGCTTTTCGGCGATATTCCGTAAGAAGCGCTGTCGATTCAGGCGACGGCCATTCGACTAGCCTTGAATCACTAACATCCAGCGGAGATAAGACCATGCGATTCATGATCATTGTGAAAGCCAGCCAGGATTCCGAGGCCGGTGTGATGCCCAGCGAGGAACTGATGACAGCGATGGGCAACTACAACGAGGAGCTGGTCAAAGCCGGCATCCTCATCGAGGGCGATGGCCTGCAACCCAGTAGCAAAGGAGCCCGCGTGCGTTTCTCGGGTGACCAACGCACGGTGATCGACGGCCCGTTCGCCGAAACCAAGGAGCTGATCGCCGGCTACTGGATATGGCAGGTGAAGTCGAAACAAGAGGCGATCGACTGGGTCAAGCGATGCCCCAACCCAATGCCAGGCACCGACGCCGAGATCGAGATTCGCCAGGTGTTCGAGGCTGAAGATTTCGGGGCCGAGTTCACACCGGAACTGCGGGAGCAGGAAGAGCGGCTGCGTGCGCAGGCGAAGACGCGCTGAATAGTCCAGTCATTGTGGCGAGGGGGCTTGCCCCCTCGCCACATCAACAGTCTGTCGATCTCAAACCCCCCTGTTTCGAATTAACTTTTTAGTACACATAAACTCACGCAAACGTGCACAAAAAACCAAAGATCAACTCCCTTCGACTGGCAAACCCCGAGTTGGTGAATACCAATGCGGGTTTCAACGAACGGATGAACGCACACCAGCAACGCCTGATGCAGTTCTATCGGGCGAGTCTGCATGCTTATGACGGTGACCGCGACGCGTGGACCAGGGATATTCGCGAGGTGATGCGCGGGGATGGGGGAAATCCGTATTTCCGGTGGTTTGTCGGGGAGTAGATCACAACCGTCATTTGACAGACGCCGGCCATCCGGCAAAGCTGCGTCGAGCTTGAACGCGCGCCTGACGGCAAACGCACCCGGACTATGGAAGTCGCAATGCCGAAACATAAAAATAAAGCGGTACAGCCAAACCCTGATTCGCCACCGACCTTGATTAACCGTTACCTGTTTCCCGTCACCCTCGGCGTTTTGCTGTTGGCCATAGCGGGCATCGGCTGGTTTCTGTTCAGCAGCAAACCGGCCCCCGTGACTTATGCGCCTGTCAGTACGCCGGTCGCTCAGCCGGCCAAATCGCAACCGGTCGCCATGGCGCCGGCAACGATGGTCGATGAGCAACAATGCCAAGGCTGCCACAGCGAGCAGGTCAAGGACTGGCAAGGCTCCCATCACCAATTGGCGATGCAGGAGGCCAATGCCGATACGATGCTCGGCGACTTCAATAACGTCACCTTCAAAGCGGAAAACGAAACCACCCGTTTCTCGCGCAAGGACGGCGGGTTCTGGGTCAACACCCCCGGGATTGACGGCAAGAATACCGACTTCAAGGTCGCCTACACCTTCGGCATTGCGCCGTTGCAGCAATACCTGATCGAGGTCGGCGAAGGTCGGTTGCAAGCCCTCGGCGTGGCTTGGGATACCGAAAAGCACCGCTGGTTTCACCTCTATCCGGGCCAGGGTGTGAACTTCAAAGACCCGTTGCACTGGAGCAAGCCGAGCCAGAACGCCAACTTCATGTGCGTCGAGTGCCACACCACCGGTTACAAGCGCAATTTCGATGCCGCAAAAAACACTTTCGACAGTCACTGGAACAGCCTCGGTGTCGGCTGTCAGGCTTGTCACGGCCCGGCCTCCAATCACCTGGCATGGACGGCAAAAAAAGGTGACCTGGTCCATGCCGGTTTTGCCGTCGACCTGAAGGACAAGAACGCCACCGTCGAAATCGAAACCTGTGCCCGCTGCCACTCGCGCCGCGCGCCACTGGGCGACGGCTTCACCGCCGGCAAGCACCTGATGGATGACTACCTGCCGAGCCCCCTGACCCGCGAGTTGTACGCACTGGACGGCAAGATCAAGGACGAAGTGTTCGAACACGGCTCCTTCGCCCAGAGCAAAATGTTCGACAAGGGCGTGCGCTGCAGCAACTGCCACAACCCGCACAGCACCAAGCTCAAGGCACCGGGCAACGGTGTCTGCATGCAATGCCACAACACCGCCGGCAAAACTTCAGTCGCGGGTGTTGACGGCGCAGGCCTGCAAGCGAAGAACTACGATTCCATCGAACACACCCGCCACACCATGGGCCAACCGGGTTCGCAGTGCGTGGATTGCCACATGCCCGGCAAGTTCTACATGAGCAATGACTTCAGGCATGACCACAGTTTCAGCATTCCCAACCCTGAGCGGGCGAAAAAACTCGGCACGCCGGACGCTTGCCTGACCTGTCACCAGGGCAAGGCCGGCGACAAGGTCGCCGAGCAATTCAAGCTCTGGAACACCGCCACCGCGCAGGCGCCGCGTTACGACGAAAGCCTGTGGCTGATTCGCAACGGTCAACCCGGCGCGGCACAAGCGTTGTACGAGCAGCTTCAACTTAGCCATTTGCCAGCGATTCAACGCGCAACCCTGCTGGCCGAGTTGCCGCTGTATCCAAGCGAACAGGCGTTGAAACTGGCCACCCAGGACTTGAACAACCCGGCCCCGCAAGTGCGTGAAAGCGCCGCCCGGGCGATCGGCGCGTTCCTGCCGCCACCGGAGCGCGCGTCGCTGCTGACGCCGTTGTTGCATGATCCGGTGAAGGCTGTGCGGATTGTCGCTGCGCGGGATCTGCTGAGCGTGGCCCGTAATGGCTTGGGCAGTGCCCAGGACAACTGGAATGCAGCCATCGCCGAATACGAGGAGGTCCAGAAGAGCCTGGCCGAACGCGCTGAAGCCAACCTCAACCTGGCCATGCTCTATCAGGCCAGCGGTCGTAGCGGCGAAGTCGAAGCGCTGCTGCGCTCAGCCCTCAAACGTGATCCTGATTTCTACCCGGCGCTGGTGACGCTGGTGCAATGGCTGGAGGCGAACGGCCGCAATCAGGAAGCTCAGACGCTGCTGGAGCAGAGCCTGAAAGAACACCCGGACGCCGCCCTTCTGCAACATACCCAAGGCCTGTCGCTGGTGCGCGCGGGCAAATCAGCCCAGGCCATGCCGGCCCTGCGCAAAGCCGCACAACTGGATCCTCAGAATGGCCAGTACGGTTACGTGTTGGCGGTGGCGTTGCACGACAGCGGCAAGGTCGATGAGGCCTGCCAAGAGCTGGAGCGATTGTTGAAAGTGCAGCCGGCCAATCGCAATGCCCGGTTGTCGTTGATCCAGTACTACCTGGATAACGGGCAGGAACCGAAGGCACAGGTGTTGTTGCAAGGCTGGAAGAAAATGAACATGGGGGATCCGGCGTTGAAGTAATTGATGGTGCAGTGGTCTAATTTCCCCGGACACCCCGATAGGTGGAAAATACACCTATTGAGGAGTTCTCCATGACCGACAAACGCAAAGTATTCGACGACAGCTTCAAGCTGGAAGTTGTAAAGATGATCAAGGACCAGGGCCTGAGTGTTTCACAGGTTTGTCGTGATCTTGATATTGGTGATACGGCCGTTCGACGCTGGGTACAACAGTATGAGGCCGAGAAGTTGGGGCAAGCCGGGATCGGCAAGCCGCTGACCTCTGAGCAACAGCGTATTCGCCAGTTGGAGCAAGAAAACCGTCAGCTCAAGATGGATAACGATGTATTA